>JAWWDW010000262.1:0-3840 GCA_033719735.1 Robiginitalea sp.
GGAAGGCCAGCTTAAAAATGCCCTGTTCGACCTGCCGGAGACCGCCTGGAACCAAATTGTATTGGCCTATGAACCGGTTTGGGCCATCGGTACCGGGGAGACCGCCAGCCCGGAGCAGGCCCAGGAAATGCACGCCTTCATTCGCAAACAGGTAGCCGGAGCCTATACAGAATCCATAGCGGATGGGGTTTCTATCCTGTATGGCGGGAGTGTGAAGCCGGGCAATGCTGCAGAGATCTTTTCCAAACCCGATGTGGATGGCGGGCTGATCGGGGGGGCTTCCCTGGTCGCAGAAGATTTCATCGCCATCATCAGGGCCTTTGGGTAACTTTTCCAACCCCATGCGATACCTGCGCTGTACCCTGGAATTCACCCCGGTCGAACCCGCCAGGGAGATCTTTATCGCCGCCCTGGCCGAACTGGGCTTTGAAAGTTTTGAAGAGACCCAATCCGGCCTGAATGCCTTTATACAGGAACCGCTTTGGGACGAAGCCGCCTTTCGTGCCCTGCCCTACCTTAAAAACCCGGACTGGGAGGTTTCCTGGGACACCGAATGGATCGAACCCCGGAACTGGAATGCGGAATGGGAACGGGATTACGACCCCATCCGCGTGCGGGACCTTTGTGTGGTACGGGCCCCGTTCCACCCGTCACCAGAGGGAATCCCTTATGATATTGTGATTGCCCCCAAAATGAGTTTTGGCACGGGCCACCACCAGACCACCTTCCTGATGCTGGACTACCTGCTCGATATGGACCTGGAGGGAACCTCCGTCCTGGATGTGGGATCTGGGACCGGGGTGCTGGCCATCCTGGCCGGGATGAAGGGGGCGGCTCCCATAACCGCCATCGACATCGACCCCTGGGCCTTTGAAAACTGCCGGGAGAACACCGTGCGGAATGCACAGGAAGGGATCGAGGTGCTTCAGGGAGAAGTGGGTTCCGTCAGGGATCGGCGGTACGAGGTGGTTTTGGCCAACATCAACAAAAATGTGCTGCTGGAAGACCTGAAAACCTATGCAAGGGTTCTGAAGGAGAAAGGCATTTTGGTATCGAGCGGGTTCTACCGGAAAGACCTGCCCGATTTACAGAAAACAGCTTCGCACTATGGCTTGTATTACCAGGATTGCAGGGAACAGGACGAGTGGACTGCTGCGCGGTTCCTTAAAAATTCCCGGTAAGCACTGCTCAAAAAAATTAGTATATTCGTATCAAAGCCGCTGACTATGAGTACAAAGGAACGCTTGCAGGAATCCCTTGTGGTGGACCAGAAGGAGAAAGACCTCAATGAGATCGTTTTGTTCAATGATGAGGTGAATACGTTTGACCATGTCATCCAGACCCTCATCGACGTCTGTGAGCACACCCCGGAGCAGGCTGAGCAATGTTCCCTCATCGTCCACTACAACGGCAAATGCACTGTTAAAACAGGGGAATACGACGATCTGAAACCGCGCTGTACCCGACTGCTGCAGGCGGGGCTGAGTGCCGAGATTGTTTGAGCTTCCCCTCCTGCCAACTCCTTGGGATGATATGATCCCGTGGTTAACTGCTTCCCTACGCTCGTGAAGTACCTTTCTTTTTGTTTGCTCATCCTACCCCTCTGGCTCTTTGGCCAGATGGTACCCCCCATTTCTAATTTCACCTCGGATTCCTACCAGGCAGAAAACCAAAACTGGGATGTCACTCAGGCAACCGATGGGCGGATGTTTTTTGCCAACAATTCCGGATTACTGGAATACAATGGAGAATCCTGGCGCAGGTATCCCTCTTCCAACGGTTCTATTCTACGTTCCGTACTGGCACATGGTCAACGGGTTTATTCGGGTTGTTATATGGATTTTGGGTATTGGGAGCGTGACGATTATGGCCTGATGCAGTATACATCCCTGAGTGACAGCCTGGAGGAACCCTTGCTGGAAGACGAGCAATTTTGGAACATCCGTTCGGTTCGTGACTGGGTGCTCTTCCAGTCCCTAAAACGCATTTATGCTTATAGCATTTCAAAGGATCGCTTTGAGGTCATTCCATCGGAAGCTTCCAGGGCCCGATTGTTTACCGAGGGGGAAGAAATTTATTTTGTAAAGGAGGGAGCACTCATGACCCTGGTCAGTGGCAGGGCCGAACGGTTTGTGGACCTGAAACCCGGGGGTTGGGAGCTTGTAGGTATGGCCCGTATGGGAAGTCGAAGGGTTTTCATAACGGAGGATGCAACCATGCTGGAGCTACAGGGGGAACAACTGGTCCCCATCAATGCACCCTTTATGGAGCAGTTGCCCTCCGTAAGGATCTATTGTGCAAAAACACTCAGCGATGGGAGTCTGGCATTAGGGACCATATCCCAGGGATTGTACATCCTTTCCCCGGAAGGGGAATTGGTGCTTCACCTCAACAAGGAAAACGGATTGAACAACAATACGGTACTGACCCTGGAAGAGGACCGGGATGGCAATCTCTGGATAGGCCTGGATAACGGGGTAAGCGTGGTGAACCGAAGTTCGGCATTTCGCGAGTACAACGATACGGCCGGCCTCCTTGGAGAGGTCTATGCAGCAACACCCTACAGGGGCCAGCTTTATGTGGGGACGAACCAGGGCTTGTTCCGTGCTCCCTATCCCCGGGTGGATGCATTTGAGTTCATAGATGGAACGGAAGGACAGGTATGGCAACTCAAAGAGATCGATGGCACCCTCTTTTGCGGACACAACAAGGGAACGTTGCTCATAGAAGCTGCAGAGGCCCGATTGATTCCGGGGCCCGAGGGAACCTGGGATTTTAAACGGGTCCCCCAAACCGACTCCCTCTTGCTTCAGGGCCACTATCAGGGGCTCAGCCTGCTGATCAGGGATGGGGGGGAATGGAAGCTTAGGAATGTCCTGCAGGGGTATGATATCTCAAGCCGGTTTTTTGAATTTACAGGGCCCCGCCAACTGGTGGTAAACCATGAATACAAAGGGGTATATACCCTTCAATTCGACGAGACATGGTCCCGGATTACGGTTGAGAACCAACGGCCTCCCTCGGGAATAGGGGCCAGCCTCTTCCGATTTGGGGATCAGCTGAAGTACGCCACGGATGATGCCATTTTTGACTTTGACGAGGAGTCGGGAACTTTTCTGCCGGATTCTCTGCTGACATCAGGCCTTAAGGGAAAAGCGGACAGACCCTTCGGGATTTTAATATCCGACCTCACTACCGGGCGTTTGTGGGGGTTTGGAAATGGGAGCATCCATTACGTGGACCCCGGGAAAATCGATGAGCAACCCGAATTCAACAAAATCCATGTGCCCGGCAGCTTTAGGAACAGCATGGGGGTGTTGGGCTTTGAATGCCTTTCTCCTTTGGGAAAAGAGAACTATCTGATCGGTCGCTCCAATGGGTTTGTGGTCCTGGATTTGAATGAATCGCGGGATTTTGTCCCCACCCCCGCCATATCCGGGATTTCAAAGAAGGCGTTTGGACAAAAATCGGAACCCCTTTCCCTGGCTGGGATCCCGAAAATGGATTTTGGGACTGCAAATATCCAGATTGATTACTACGTCCCTGCATACGGCAAGTTCAAGGAGGTTCAGTACCAGTATCGATTGCTGGGTTTTCAGGAAGGCTGGAGTTCATGGTCCAATGAACCTGGAGTCGAACTGAGTAACCTGCCTTCTGGAAGCTACCGGTTTGAAGTCAGGGCCCGGGTCGGGGATTCAGTTTCTGAGCAGGCTGCTGTTTTTTCATTCGAGGTCTTGCCTCCCTGGTACTTTACAAAGTGGGCCTTCCTGGCCTATATCCTGATTTTGCTTACCTCCCTCTATGGCATACACATCCTCTATAAGGCCTATTACAAAAGAC
>JAWWDW010000263.1:0-3839 GCA_033719735.1 Robiginitalea sp.
CCGCCTCCAGGGAAGGTCGCGAAACTCATTGTACTCAAAATGGTCCCTGTGCAAACCGATCAGATACACCCCTCCGTCATCGGAGGGACCGAATACGGCCTTCTTTTGATCCAGGGAAGCAACAGCATCCCTCAGCGTTTCAGTGGTAAGGTCAGGACTGTCGTTCCCAATAACCACCAGATGCTCAAAACCCTGGTCAAAGAGGGTTTTCATCGCATTGGTAAGGCGCTCCTCAAAGGAAGTGCCTTCCTGCATCCGCTCGTTAAAGTGAAACACCGGGAATCCCGTCCTTTTGGCTTTCTCGATGGCCTGCCTGGTAAGGTGCTCAAAAATGCGTTCTGAGCCGGGCAGGCGTTTCTCTGCTGCATCCAGGGAGGCACTTTGGGCAAAGACCAGAATTGCTTTGGAGCTCGGGTTCAAAACGAGGGTTTCTTGGAAGCCTGAAAATACGAGCAAAAGGCATAGAGGCAAAAAGAAGCCGACATAAATCCTGAAATTTTAACAGTCTTTGCCTTTTTGACAGAAACCGACCGTCGGGTTGGTTTTTCTTCTTTTGTATATGGCTTCCAGGGTCGGAGGGTCGTTAATCCAGGGACTTTCATGGTTAAAAGACCTGATTTTCGGGAATTTTCGGGAATTTATAGCCACCTACCGACCGGAGGGTCGGTTTTCAGGCCTGTTTTCACCCCGCGATTTACCTGTTTTTTGGCAGAAACACAGGTCGTTTTGGCATAAGATTTGTCGGGATGCGTGTGATTGCAAGGTTTAATTAAAAAAACAGATGAATTATGAAAAGAATCGGATTAAGCCAGGCACATCGGGTGTATCTAAGTGCCGCCCTCATTGCTCTGGTGGTAAGTCTTACCGTGGTTGCCCTGGGATACCGGGGAATTTCAAAGCAAGTGAAACTGGAAAGGGTGGTAACCACCTCGGAAAAACCCGTCCTTTACACGGCGGATCGTACAGGGGAAATCGTCCCCCTGGATTTTACGGAGACTTCCCGGAAGGTTTTGGATGCCGTAGTACATATCACTTCCAGGGGATCACAACCCTATATGAGGGGATACCAGCAGCTACCGGACCTGTTCCGGGACTACTTTGAAGGAAGTCCGTTCGGGGAGTATTTCAGGAACGGGCCCGATGATCAGCAGCAGGACGAATCAAGGGCGATTCCCCGAATCGGGACGGGCTCCGGGGTGATCATCAATCCAAATGGATATATTGTAACCAATAACCACGTGATCGCCGGGGCGGAGGAGATTGAAGTGACCCTTCACAACAACGGGACCTATCAGGCGGAGGTCGTCGGCACAGACCCGACTACCGACCTCGCCTTGCTGAAAATTGACGCCGGAAACCTGAAATCCCTTTCCATGGTCAATTCGGATGACGTGGAGGTGGGGGAATGGGTCCTGGCCATCGGAAATCCCTTCAGCCTGAACTCCACCGTCACCGCGGGGATCGTCAGTGCAAAGGCCAGGAACATCAATATCAACCGGGATGCCCTGGCCGTGGAGAGCTTTATCCAGACCGACGCGGCGATCAACCCCGGCAATAGCGGGGGCGCGCTGGTTAACCTCAACGGGGACCTGATCGGGATCAACACTGCCATTGCTACCCGGACAGGGTCCTATAACGGATACGGTTTTGCCATTCCCAGCAACCTGGTCACCAAGGTGGTAGAGGACTTGCTGGAATACGGCAATGTGCAACGCGCCATTCTCGGGGTCCGGATACAAACCCTGGATGGGCGGCTGGCATCTGAAAAGGGGATCGACCTGGTACCCGGGGTCTATGTGGCCCTCGTCAACGAGGAGAGCGCAGCAGCCGATGCGGGGATTGAAGCCGGGGATATCATTACTGCCGTGGACGGGAAGGAAACCAGGAATGCAGCGCGGTTGCAGGAGCTTATCGCCGGGTACAGGCCCGGAGATACGGTGGAAATCACCCTGATGCGCGATGGGGACCCCAGGACCCTGGAGGTGACCCTTACAAATACCAGCGGGAGTGTAGCGGTAGTCCGGAAGCCAGACATGGAACTCAGAACGCAATTGGGCGCCACCTTCGAAACCCTGAACGGAGAACTGGCCGAGGAGATGGGCCTGGATGGCGGGGTACGCGTTACGGAACTCTATCCGGGGAAACTCCGCAGGGAAACCCAGATGCGTCAGGGCTTTGTCATCACCCATGTCAACGGGGAACGGATCAGGACGCTCGACCGCTTCCGGGAAGTACTGCTAGAAAGCGATGGGGGGATCATGCTCGAAGGCAGGTACCCGGATAGTAACAAGACCTATTACTACGCCTTCGGGATGGATGAATAAGCAGCAGGAGTCTGAATGTAGCCGCGGGAAAGCATCTCTGAAAGTCTTTTCCTGCGGCTTTTATCTTTGCATGGAATTTAGACCAAAAGACCATGATGCTACCCAATGCTGAAAACACAGGCCTGGTCCTTTCCGGGGGCGGGGTCCGTGGAATGGCCCACATAGGCGTTTTAAAGGCAATGCAGGAGTATGGGGTGGATGCTCACTGGGTCTCGGGCACCAGTGTCGGGGCTCTGGTCGGGGCTCTGTACGCTCAGGGAAAAGGCGTGGACGAAATGCTGGCTTTTTTCAAGGAGACGCCGCTTTTTCGGTATAATTTCTTCAGCTTCAACAAGCCCGGACTTCTTGATACAGACCGGTATATTAAAATATTTGAATCCTTCTGGCCGGAAAACGCGTTTGAATCGCTGAAAAAACCCCTGTACGTTGTGGCCACCGACCTGCTGGAAGGAAGGGAGGAAATATTCCACGAGGGCGAGCTGATCCGGCCCTTATTGGCTTCTGCAGCCCTTCCGCCAATTTTCAGTCCGGTTCAGATCGGCGACCGCCTGTATGCAGACGGGGGCATCATGAACAACTTTCCTCTGGAACCCCTGGACAAAAAGGTGGATTTTGTGATCGGCAGCAATGTCTCGGTAGTAAAAACACTGACCCGGCGGGAACTTCGATCCTCCTACCAGCTGACGAACCGGACCACGGCCCTGATGATCTATGCCATCAACCGGGAGAAGATCAATCGCTGTAACCTGGTTTTTGAAGCCCTGGAACTCGAGAAGATCGGGGTCCTTGACAAAAAGGGGATTGAAAAAGCCTTTAAGATCGGGTACGACCACGCGCGCAGAACGCTTGATGCCGCCCTGGATCAAACATCGTCATAATCGATCTTCAGGACCGCAGAGGTCGGGTGCGCCTGGCAGGTCAGGATAAAGCCTTCTTCCACCTCGCTGTCGGTGAGGATCTGGTTTTTCTCCATTTTGGCACTCCCCTCTGTGACACGGGCTATACAGGTGCTGCAGACCCCTCCCTGGCAACTGTAGGGGGCGTCTATTTTGGCTTTGAGCACGGCATCCAGCACCAGGGTTTTCCGGTCCATTTCAAGGGTATGCAGCGCATCGTCCAGGGTCACTTCCAGGTGGGTCATCCCTTCGGGCACCCCTGAAGTATCCCCGGCCGATTCGGAAGCCGTAAAGAGTTCGTGGTGTATTTTCTCTTTTGGAATCCCGTTTTCCAGAAGCGTCCCGGTAACGGTTTCAATCATTTCTTCCGGGCCACAGAGGAAGTACCCTTCTGCGTTGAAGCCGGCGTGTTGGTTCTTTGCGATGTAATTCACAATGCTCTTGTCAATCCGGCCGAACATGCCTTCATCTTCCCGGTTACGGCTAAAGAGGTAGTGAATAGAAAACCGATCGGCATATATTTCTTTGAGCGCTTCCAGGTCCTCAAAGAACATCGTCTCTTCCTTGCTCTGATTTCCGTAGACCAGCACCACCTCGTTATCGGGGTTTCCCTCCAGAG
>JAWWDW010000264.1:0-3828 GCA_033719735.1 Robiginitalea sp.
AAAAAACATCCGTGGAGAGAATGTTTCCGGCCTCGAAGGGAAGGCCCAGTGCTCTGGCCGCTTCCACGGCACGCTGCAGGAGGTTGAAGTCGGCCGTGGGGGCGTATTCCCCCGGCCCGAAGATTTCACGGTGGATCCCGGAGGTTGTCGAAGCGGAAAGGGCGATGACCACATCGCGTAATTTCAGGTGTGCCTGCAGCGCGCCGGCCGTCCCCACCCTGATAATGGTTTTAACCCCGTATTCCCGGATCAGTTCGGTGCCGTAGATCAGGGCAGAGGGGATCCCCATCCCGCTCCCCTGTACGGAAACCTTTTTGCCCTTATAGGTGCCTGTGAACCCAAGCATGCCCCGCACTTCGTTATAGCAGCGAACATCTTCCAGGAAGGTGTCCGCGATCCATTTGGCCCGGAGGGGATCTCCGGGCATCAGGACGAAATCGGCAATTTCCCCGGTTTTGGCGCTGATGTGCAAACTCATGCCCTGGATTTTTTTTCGCCCCTTACAATTGCAGGTCCGAAAGAGGCCCCTATCCGGGTGGCTCCCGCTTCGAGGTATGCCCGGGCCGTTTCGTAATCACGGATCCCACCGGAAGCCTTTATTTCCATGGCATCCCCCACGGTTTCTTTCATCAGCCGCACATCGCCAAGGGTGGCTCCCCCCGGCCCGAAACCCGTGGAGGTTTTGACAAACTCCCACCCGGATTCCAGGGACATCTGGCAGATTTTTCGTTTTTCGGCATCCTCCAGATAACAGGTTTCCAGGATCAGCTTCAGGGTCTTTTCGGGAACGCATTCCCGCAGGCTTTTCAACTCAGCGGCAACCAGGTCCCATTGTCCCGATTTGACCCATCCCGTATTGAGGACCACATCCAACTCATCTACGCCCAGGGCGGCATAGGTTGCCGCTTCGCAGGTCTTTGCCCCTGTAGCAGCGTTGCCGTGGGGAAATCCCACCACAGCTGCCAGCAGGATGTCACTTCCGGCCAACGACCTCCGGGCAAGATCCACCCGGGAGCCGGCCACACAAACAGCTTTGAAACCGTACTCCCGGGCTTCCTGGCAAAGGTGTTTTATGTCCGAATCGGTAGCCGTAGGGCTCAGCAAGGTATGGTCGATGAATTTTGCAATGGGTTGGGCCATGGGATAGGGGATGATGCGGGTTAAAGGTATAAATATTTCGCAGATTGGGCTGCAGCAAGCCGCGGACCGTAACTGACGGATGTCATTGAAGATCCGGACAGGCAGGCCTACCTTTAAATGAAACATCCACTGCCATGAAAACGATCCTGATCCCTACCGATTTTTCTGAAAATGCCTGGCATGCTATCTCCTATGCCATGAACTTCTTCAAGGACGAATCCTGTACCTTTTACTTCCTGCATACCTATTCCCCGGCATTCTACCGTATGGACTACGTTTTGGGAGGCCCCAGCTTCAGCGCCATACCGGATGTAGGGGTGGATATCTCCCTGATGGGGCTCGAGAAGACCGTGGAGGACGTCAAGAAGACCTACTCCAACCCCAGGCACCAGTATGAGATCGTCTCTTCCTTCAATACCCTTACAGATGAGATCGAAGAGCTGATCGAAGACAAGGGAGTGGATTTGGTCGTCATGGGAACACAGGGTGCCAGTGGGGCCAAAGAGGTATTCCTCGGTTCGAATACGGTGTTTGTCATCCGGAAGGCGAAGGCCCCGGTGATGGCCATCCCGGAGCGGGTAAAATACCACCCGGTTCGAAATATTCTGTTCCCGAGCGACTACCTCACCCAGTACAAACCGGAGGAACTCCAGCCTGTTCTTAGGATAGCGCGTATGCATCAGGCGCGGTTCACTTTGTTGCACGTCAACGAGGAGAATGGCCTTTCTTCCAGCCAGAAGGACCATAAGGCACACCTGGAAAGGCATCTGGAAGAACTCGAATACGAAACGGTGGAGCTGGATGGTCAATTGATGCCCGATGCCGTACTGAGGTACATCGAAGAGCACCCGGTAGACCTGCTGGTGATGATGAACCGCAAACACTCTTTTTTCGAGCGATTGCTGGTACGCCAGAATATCGACCAGATTGGCTTTCACGTACAAATACCCTTTGTAGTGGTACCCGACACCTCTGAACCTTCACATTAGCGACCGATATGAAAACTGTATTGTTGCCCACGGATTTCTCAAAAAACGCCTGGAACGCCATTTTCACGGCCCTGAAACTATTTCACAACATCCAGTGCAAATTTGTCCTGTTCCACACCTATGAACCCAGCCTGACCGAGGTATTGGGCGACCAGGGCGAGAAACGCCTGAGTGGCATCTACGAGTCTATGGAAGAAGATTCCCGCAGGCAAATGGGGGAAATCACGGACTACCTGAAGGAGCACCACCAGAACCCCCGACATGAGTTTAAGGTGATCATCAGGCCCGGGGACCTGGTTGGGGAAGTGCGCCAGCGCATGAAGAAACACCCGGTGGATTTTATAGTAATGGGTACCCAGGGGGCCACCGGGGCGCAGCGGGTGCTGCTGGGGAGCAATACGGTGCACATGCTGAAGACCATCAGGAACAGGCCTGTGCTGGCCGTTCCCGAAACCTATGATTTTCAGCGGCTCGACCATGTGATCTTCCCCACCGACTATACCCGGTATTACGAACCCTACGAACTACAACCCCTTTTAGACCTCCTGAAGGTATGGAAATCCACCCTGCATGTCGCTTACGCCGCCCGGGAGTTTGCATTAAAACCCGCACAGGAATCCAACAGGGAATTGCTCAAAACGCGGTTGGAGGGTGTAAAGGTCCGATTTGAAGAGATAGCGCTGAAGGGCAGCCTCTCCCAGGCCATTTCTGATTTCAGTACTTCTGTAAGGGCCGATATGATTGCCCTGATGCAGCACAAACACAGTTTCCTGGAAAACCTCACACGCGAAAAAGTGGTAAAACGAATCGCATTTGATTCAAAATCACCACTTCTGATACTTCCCCAGTTCCTATGAAAACCGGTCAGAAAAACAGGGTTTGAAGGTTCCGCTCGTTGAAACTCAACAGGGGCAACCGGTTATTGGAGGCCATTTGCTTGACAAGGTCCCTGTGGAAGAATTTTTTGGTAGCACCCTTCTGGATACGCTCCAGCATGGCGATCATGCCCGCGTGCTGGCTGACCGAATAATCCCTGAGGGAATGTATGATGTTATCGGATTGAAGCACTTCAAAATGGATCCGGTCGTAATCGATCTTCTGTTCCACCATTCCCCTGAACCATTCCATCTGGGCGGCACCGGCGTACTCCT
Organism: Robiginitalea sp.; assembly: GCA_033719735.1. GTDB lineage: Bacteria > Bacteroidota > Bacteroidia > Flavobacteriales > Flavobacteriaceae > Robiginitalea. The sequence continues at coordinate 3,281 of JAWWDW010000264.1, forward strand.
TATCCATGGTTACATGCACCACCCGGATTCGGGCATTCCACGCTTTGGCCAGAACCACCAGTTTTTCAAGGGCCCTGAGATCCTCTACCTCAAAGTCCGTGGCGTAGACGAGGTCGGTCAGAAGTTCAAACCGATGGTCGGCCGGTACGGTGAGGACAGGACATGGAGCCTTGTCGATCAGTTTTTTGGCGGTACTTCCCATAACCAGGTCCCTGAGGGCGTTTTCTCCTTTCATCCCCACCACGATCATGCTCGCATGCCAGTCGGTGGACTTGGCGATGATCCCCGAGAGTACGGACATGTTTTCGATGGGCTCAAAGATCACTTCTGGTGGCCGTTCGGCTTTTTCGTCAATATATTCCTCGTAGAATTCGGAGAGTTTTTTTTGTTCGTGGTCTGTCGTATCCTTTCGAAGGTCCGGAAACGGAGCCTGGAGTTGTGTCCCCAGGACGGAAGGCAGGTCATATACATGGGTGAGCACCAGCCTCATCTGAAGGGCGTGGCTCAGCGAATTGGCGTACCTCAGGGCACTTACAGACGCCATGGAA
>JAWWDW010000265.1:0-3781 GCA_033719735.1 Robiginitalea sp.
ATACGCCCGATGAGGCCGAAAAGCAGCAGGAAGTCCCGGAAGAAAAGGCGCCGGCGGTCACTACCCGTACCGAAGAGACCCCAAAGGAAATCAGGGATACCTCGGTCCAAATGGACAAAATGCCGGAGGCGCAAAAGGAAGCCGTGCCAAAAACCCCTGTGGAGACTTCCACGAAGCCCCAGGCAAATGTAAAAGAACCGGAAACGAAACCCATCGAGAAAAAGGTGGAAGAGGCCCCGGCCAAAAAAGAACCGGAACAACCCCAAAAGAATACTGTGGATTCCGGGATTGTGTTTAAAGTGCAACTCATGGCAATATCCAAGGATATCCCGCTGACCCCTTCCAATTTTAAAGGGCTCAACACCCTTTCCAGGGAACGCCACAACAATATGTACCGCATCCTCTACGGAAACACCCCTTCCTATGACCAGGCCAAATTGCTTCAGGCGGGTGCAAAACAGAAGGGGTATTCACAGGCCTACATCGTGGCCTACCGGGATGGGGAGCGGATTCCCGTGAAAGAAGCCCTTCAGGACCTGGCCAATTGATGCAGGCCTTCCGGAAATTATTTCTAATTTTGTTAGCAACCCAAAAAGAAGCATTTGAAATTTTCCAGGGAAATTAAAACAGGTATCATCGTAATCGGGGGTATCCTGTTATTCATCATGGGGTACAGTTACCTGAAGGCCAACCCTATTTTCGACGACAGTAAGGTGTTCCATGCGGTGTATGACCACGTAGGGGGGCTTCAGACCGGCACCCAGGTGAGCATCAACGGCTTCTCGGTTGGGAAGGTCAACGACATCCGGTTCCGGGATTCCTCGGGTAAACTCCTGGTAACCTTTACGGTGGATAAAAACTTTGATTTTTCCCAAAACAGCATCGCGGAATTATACGATACCGGGATCATCGGGGGGAAGGGGATACAGATCATCCCCGTATTCGACGGGGCCGGCCCCGCCCAGAGCGGGGATACCCTGCAGGCCCGTATACGGCCCGGGATCACCGAGCTGGTACAGCAAAAGCTCACCCCCCTGCAGTTAAAGGTGGAGAGCGCGGTCTCCCATGCCGATTCCATCCTGATCAATTTCAACCAGGTGCTGGACACCACCACCCAAACGAACCTGCAGGAGAGCATCGGGGGCCTGAACCAGCTGATCCGCAGCCTCCAAAGCACGACCAACAGACTGGACGGCTTCCTAAGAGACAACCAGCAGGAGCTGGACAGCGCCGTCGGGAACATCGGGCAAATCACTTCGAATTTTGCCACCTTATCGGATTCCCTGGCCCAGGCAGGACTCAGCCAAACGGTGCGAAACCTGGAACAAACGATTACAAGCCTGGACACCCTCCTCAAACGGATGGAGCAGGGGGAAGGGACCATGGGAAGGTTGCTCAAGGACGATTCCCTGTATGAGAACCTCTCCGAGGCCTCGCGGGAGCTGGACCTGTTGTTGCAGGATTTCCGCCTGAACCCCAAGCGCTATGTCAATGTCTCTGTCTTCGGGAAGAAACAAAAGGAGTATGTGGTGCCGGAAAACGACCCGGCGGATTCTATAAACCCCAATTGATGCAGTACCTCCCCAACATCCTTTTTCTGCTGGCCCTGGCACTAGGGATCGGTTTTTTCAGCCGGAATGTCCGCAGGCTCGTCCGGAACATCAAACTGGGCAGGGCCGTACCCCTGGAAGGGCCGAAGTCGGAACGATGGAAACAGATGGCCCGCATCGCCCTGGGGCAAAGCAAAATGGTCGTGCGCCCCGTCGCAGGCCTTATGCACATCATCGTATACGTGGGTTTTGTCATCATCAATATCGAGGTGCTGGAGATCATCCTCGACGGCTTGTTGGGTACCCACCGCCTGTTTGCCTTTCTGGGGCCCGTTTACGATTTCCTGATTGGATCCTTCGAGGTCCTGGCCCTTCTGGTGATCGTGGCCGTGGTGGTTTTCTGGATGAGGCGCAATGCCCTTAAGCTGAGCCGCTTCTGGAAACCGGAGATGAAAGGATGGCCCAAGCGAGATGCCGACTGGATCCTGTACATCGAGCTGATCCTGATGGGCCTTTTCCTGACGATGAATGCCGCCGATTTCAGGCTGCAGCAACTCGGGGTAGAACACTACGTCCAGGCCGGGGCCTTCCCGGTGAGCAGCTATCTTGCCGGATGGATGGGCAACCTGCCGGAGGCCACCCTGGTTATGGTCGAACGGGCTGCCTGGTGGCTGCACATCCTGGGGATCCTGTTTTTCCTAAATTACCTGTATTATTCCAAACACCTGCACATCCTGCTGGCCTTTCCCAACACCTATCTGGGGAAATTGCGGCCCATGGGGCAATTCGATAACCTGGAATCCGTAAAAAAAGAGGTGGCCCTGATGATGGACCCCAATGCAGACCCCTTTGCGGCCCCTGCGGAAGATGCGCCACCCCCTGAAAAATTCGGGGCCTCGGACGTCATGGACCTTAGTCAGGTACAGTTGCTCAATGCCTACACCTGCACTGAGTGCGGGCGGTGTACCAGCGAATGCCCGGCCAACCAGACCGGCAAGAAGCTCTCCCCCCGGAAAATCATGATGGATACCCGGGACCGCCTCGAGGAGGTAGGCCGAAAGCTGGATGCCAACGGAGGCACCTGGGAGCCGGACGGAAAACAACTGCTGGACGACTATATCAGCAGGGAAGAGCTCTGGGCCTGTACTTCCTGCAATGCCTGCGTGCAAGCCTGCCCGGTGAGCATCGATCCCCTTTCGATCATTATGGACATGCGGCAGTACCTGGTGATGGAGCAATCCGCCGCCCCGTCCGAACTGAACGTGATGATGACGAATATTGAAAACAATGGCGCTCCCTGGCCCTTTAACCAGATGGACCGCCTTAACTGGAAGCAAGAGGTATAAATGGAAAACGAGAAGCATACGGACCAAAAAATTTCAGTGCCCACCATGGCTGAAATGGCCGCTGCCGGCAAATCCCCTGAAGTCCTTTTCTGGGTGGGGTGTGCCGGGAGTTTTGACGACCGCGCCAAGAAGATCACCAAGGCATTCGTCAAATTGCTGAACCGGGCCGGGGTATCTTTCGCCGTCCTGGGCACGGAGGAAAGCTGTACGGGGGACCCTGCCAAACGGGCCGGGAATGAATTCCTGTTCCAGATGCAGGCTGCGACCAACATTCAGGTACTCAACGGGTACGGCGTGCAGAAGATCGTCACTACCTGCCCGCACTGTTTCAACACCCTGAAAAACGAATACCCGGAGCTCGGGGGGGACTATCAGGTGGTCCACCATACCCAGTTCCTGAGGGACCTTTTAAAAGAAGGACGTATCAACGTGGAGGGCGGTTCCTTCCGCGGGAAGCGGATCACCTTCCACGACCCCTGTTACCTGGGGCGTGCCAATGGGATATACGAAGCCCCGAGGGAGGTCATCCGAAAGATCGATGCCGAGCTGGTGGAAATGAAGAACTGCAGGGAGCGCGGGCTTTGCTGCGGGGCCGGCGGGGCACAGATGTTCAAGGATGCCGAAAAAGGGGACAAGGAGGTCAACATCGAACGGACCGAACAGGCCCTGGAGACCCAACCGGAGATCATTGCGGCGGGGTGCCCGTTCTGCAATACCATGATGACGGACGGGGTGAAGAACAAAGAAAAAGAAAACAGCATCAAGGTGCTGGATATCGCAGAACTGCTGGAAGGCGTCACGGATTTGTAATCTAAGGAAGAGAGCGCAGCTATGTTAGTACCCTTTAAAACCCTTCCTGATTCGGCCCGGATCTGGATTTACCAG
>JAWWDW010000266.1:0-3767 GCA_033719735.1 Robiginitalea sp.
CTCGCCTTTTCCGTTTCGGAAATAATAGATCCCCGGTGCCTCCGGCAGGCGGTTAAAAACGACCCTCGGGAGGTGGGGCGGGAGCGTGGCTTCCTGCGAGCGCGCGTTCAGGAACTTTTTGACCACGACCGGGCCTTCTTCCGTACCCATGATCCGCTGGAACAACAGGGCCGTGGCATGGGCATCCCCGGCAGCACGGTGGCGGTCCTGAAGCGGGATTTGCAGGCTGCTGCAGAGTTTGCCCAGGCTGTAGGATCGCAACCCCGGGAACACCCTCCTGGAAAGCCGGACCGTGCAGAGCTTCCTGCGCATAAATTCCATACCGCATCGCTGGAATTCCTGCTTGACGATCGGATAGTCAAAGTTTACAGAATGGGCCACAAAAACCCGGCCCTTTGTGAAGGCTTCGATCCGGGGCGCCAGGTCCGAAAAAACAGGGGCCTGACGGACCATGGCCGTGGTGATCCCGGTCAGCCCCGTGATAAAGGAGGGAATCTCGCAGCCCGGATTTACCAGGCTGCTGAACGAATCGGTAATAAGGCCCCCTTCCACATTGAACAGGGCAATTTCCGTGATGCGGTTCCCGTGGATCCCGTTACCGGTGGTTTCTATATCGACAATCGTATACAAGGCACCCTAAAAGTAGCAAATTCTGCCTCAGCCTTCCAGGACCTCCCCGGGCTTCAGCCAACTTTCTTTCCCGGGCAGCTTAACGTGGAGTTTCCGGGAACTGTCCTTTCGGTTCAGAATGCGGATTCCCTTTTGGCCCAGCGTCACTTCCAGCTGGCACCCCCGTACCCGAAGTTTAAAATGCATTCCGTTCCACGCCTCGGGCAGGGCAGGTTTGAAGGCTACCCCCTCATCGGTCAGGCTGAAACCGGCAAACCCCCGTACGAGGATCAGCCATACCCCACCAGCCGCAGCCGTATGGATGCCCCCCAAAAAGGACCCCCCGCTCATCACTTTTTTACTGGCGTTGTAGAGGTCAATGGTGGCGGACTCCATAAAGTAGCGGTACGCTTCCTCATGGTGTTCGGCTTTGCTGGCCACCAGGGCATGTACGCTGGGGCTCAGGGAGGAGCCGTGTTCGGTCCGCGGTTCGTAGTATTCGTAATTGGCAGTAAGCACCTCCTGGGGGAAGCCATCCAGCATGGCCAGGAGCTGGATCACATCCGCCTGTTTCAGGACCTGTGTGTTTACGGCGATCCCGTTTGGCCAGCCCCAGTACTCATCAGGATCTATAAGCCGTTTGCGGAGGGCCTCCGGCCGGATGTCCTCCAGGTTGAAATAGCCGTCAAACTGCTCTATGATTTGTGTCCGGGGATGGGGCTGCGGCAGGTACAGCAATTCGGCGATCTCCTCCCAGTCTTCGCGGGCAGCGGCCCGGATGCCTGTTTTGGAAAGCAGGGCCTTCAATTCTTCAGGGGTTTCCCGTTCCATCCGGTCAAACACCACACAGGCCTTCTGTAGGGAGAATCGGGAGAGGTAATTGGTATAGGCATTGTTGTCCACGTTTTCGTGGTATTCGTCCGGTCCCAGGACACGGATGATCTCGTATCGATTTTTGTCCTTCTTGAAGTGTACCCGGGAGACCAGGAACTGGGCGACTTCAAACAGGACTTCGGCCCCCTGTTCAAGGATGAACCCCCAGTCCCCGGTTGCCTGGTAGTACAGCCAGATCCCGTAGACCACATCCGGCGAAATGTGGATCTGCCAGCAATTGAAGTGGTTGCGGATGGGCCTTCCGGTAAGCACATCCGTAAAGAAGAAGTCCGGGAAAAGCTCGTCCCCGGTCTTCCCACTGGTCCAGGCATAAAAGGCGCCATAGTAGCCAAGGTTTCGCGCCTTCCTGCGGGCCCCGTCCAGGGTATCGTACCGGTAGGCCACCAGCCGTCGGGCCACCTCTGTATGGGTAAAGGCGTACATGGGGAGGTTGTAGGTTTCCTGGTCCCAGAAGGCCGCCCCCTGGTATACCTGGCAGGAGAGCCCACGGGCCCCTACGGGCAGGTTCGCGTGGGTAGGGGTGGCGATATAGGCCTGGTAGAGGTTAAAACGGGCGAGTACCTGTGCCTCTGGGTTCCCTTCGATGACGATATCGGACAGCTCCCAAAACGCCTCCCACAAGGCTTTGTGGTCTCCCAGGAGGCCCTCATACTCTTTGTCAAGGGCTTCATTTACCTCATCACAGGCCATTTTTAAAGGGGAAGCGACCTCGTTGCTGTGGGTAATTCCCACAACCTTCTCGATGGTGATTTCCTCCCCTGCGGCCAGGTTGAACTCAAACTGCCTGAAAATACTCCGGTCCGATGAATCCACGGAGTGGTCGGTGGGTACTATTCCAGGGAGCCGCAATCCCTCCACCACGGCAATTTCCGTCCCGAGTTCCCCTGTCTTTAAAGACAGCCCGATCAGGCCGTCCTCCAGACTCGCAGCCCCCACCGAACCGAAATGTTCCCCGTTCAGGCTCCAGACCTCCCCCTGAATTCCCGTTCGCAGGTTGAGGTTTCCATCGTCTAGTGCCCTTATCCGGAGCTGCTGTACGAGCAGGTGGGGGTTGGCCTTGCTGGCGAATTTCCGGCTTATGAATTCCAGGCGTTTCCCATGGGCACCTTCCCATTGCAGTTTTCGGGTATTGACCCCGTGCCTCAGGTCCAGGGCGTGTTCGTACGTGTGGAGGGTACCGGAAAAAAGGGAACAGGTTTCCCCGTCCAGCGCCAGTTCGGAAAACAGCCCGTTGGGTACGTTGCAAAGTTCACTCCACCGGCTTCCCCGGGCCTGGTCCCAGGTGTCGGTAACCACACAGGCCACATATTCCTCCGGCCCCCAGTTTTCAAAGGTCCCGCGGTACCCCAGGTAGCCGTTGCCAATCATAAAGTTGCTGCCGGTGGTAACCAGCTGATCCGGATCAAAGGATTTTTCGATGATTTCCCATCCCGTTTCCGTCCTAAGGTTGTTCTTCAGGTCCATTGCGTATTTTGGATTGGCCGGGCCCCTGGCACCCGGGTTGGATTAAGAGCCTAAAAATACAGCAAAGGGAAGAAGTTGGAAAGTCTTGTAGAATAGATGGCCTGCACCCGCCGGGCCTTGCCTTGTCCCCGCTAATAAATATACCAAGGAACGGGCTGTAAAAAAGGCTTTCAACCTCCGGATGTGATAACGCCAGAAGTGTTACGACAGCTCGCGAATTTACCCATGTAGGGTTCAGGGCGTTTTTCTTACAAAATTTCGTATATCACTGGGGATAAGCATCTTACATCTATTGTAGGAATGGAATTACAAGGAGCAGACAGCAGTGCATTTCATCGATGAATCCCCGGATTACAACAAGTTTCATCCCTTCCAAACGTGTGAAAATTTAATTTTTGTTGTCCCTGAGTGGATCTCTTTTTTCGACATCCTCACATGGGAATACCCCACTTTCTTTCCAGATTCCTGTCTGCTTGTGCATGGATGATAACCACCAAACCGCAAGCATATGCACAAAATTACTTTCAGAAAACACCTGTTTTGGGTGTTCTTTTCCTTTTTGACATTTACACTGTCAGCGAGTCCGCTTCCCCTGGAGGAAGAATGTGAGCTCGAATGTACCATTAAAGGCACGGATGTTTGCTGTGCCGGAGAAGCCACCGGGAAGGCCGAAGTTACCATCATAGGTGGGCAGGCCCCATTTACCTATGAGTGGAGCAACGGCATAGACGACAAGGACGGAAAAGTCCAGGGGCTTGCCGCAGGGACTTATTCTGTGACTGTTACGGATTGCCATGGCA
>JAWWDW010000267.1:0-3759 GCA_033719735.1 Robiginitalea sp.
ATCATCTCGGAGGCGGATTGCATGAAGCAGATCTCCGAAAGCCGGTACTTCAACCAGCCCATCCTGGACAAGAATGTTGAGAATTATATGACCAAGGAAGTGGAGACCATCCCCCACGACATGTCGATCTTCGATGCGGCCGGGGTCTTCCACAAGAACAACCGGCGTCGCCTGCCCGTCATGGAAAACGGCCTGTTGATCGGGCAGATCAGCCGGAAGGATATCGTGATTGCGGCCCTAAAGCTGAGCGCGGACAACTGGAAATAAGCCATCTGCGCAGAACGAATGTGCATAGAAAAGCCCGGGATTTTATATTCCCGGGCTTTTTTGGTTGGAGCATTCCCGACACGGAAGTTATTCCTCCTTCAAGATCAGGGCCGGCAGCTCCAATTCTTTGTAAAGGGCATTGAACTCCGCCATTCCCTCTCCCACAATGGCGTCCCGCTCTTTTGACAGGACATTCCACTCCCGGATCAGGTCAGACAGCCGTTCGCTTGCTCCCTGGGTAAGGGCAGGTTCTGCCACATCAATGAAGTCCCTGAGGTACATGAGCTCTGCATTCAACTGGTTGTTGAAGTTGATCACATCCTGGAAGGTCTTTTGTTTGGGCTGAATGAGGGATTCCTCCCATTGGGTGATCCGTTTTTTAAGGGCCTCTCCTTTTTCCAGCAGGGGCTGGGCCGTTTCGTTTCCTTCCAACAGGGTTTCATACGATTGCAACTGGGCGGTAACTTTTCTAAGCTGGCCTACGGCCTTGTGCATATCCCGGATGGCGGCATCAATCGTTTCAAGGGCTGCCTGTTGGGAGCGGTAGGCTTCCGCCGAAGCCTCAATCCCCGGGTGAGGCAGTACCTTGAAGCTGCGATCTGTCTGCTGCCCGTCCACGGTGAGGCGTGCCGTAAAGGTACCCGGTGCAACCCGGGACCCCCGGTAATCCCCGAAGACAAAGACTTTTTCGACCGCAGGCAGGGCATCCCTTCTGAAATCCCATACAAAGCGGTTAAAGCCGGGTTTTGCGGGCAGCACTTCTGGTCTGGGCGGGCCTCCGGGCCAGGTTTTGAAGTCCTTGTCCGGTTTGTTGGTGTAGGTGCGGATCACCTTGTCGCCCTCCAGGATGGCGAGGGAGACCTCGGAGGAATCCGTTGGTTTGTCCAGGAAATAATCCAGGATGACCCCTGATTTCGGATTTTGCCCAACCCCGGGGACCGGGTTCTGGGAATAGCCGCCTACAAAGAGATAGGTGTCCCTGGGGGCCGCCAGGAAGGAAGCCACCCCTTCGGACTTTTGCTGTTGGAGGGGGGAAAGGTCGTCCAGGATCCAAAACGAACGTCCCGCCGTGGCCGCTATAAGGTCGTTGTGGCGGATGGTAAGGTCATTGATCGGTACCACGGGAAGGTTAAGCTGGAAATCCTGCCAGGTTTGCCCTCCGTTCAGGGAGATCTGCAGGCCGGTTTCTGTCCCCGCATATAGAAGCCCCGGGCGTTTAGGGTCCTCCCGAACTACCCGTACAAACCCATTGGGATCATCCAGGCCCTGGACGATCAACTCCCAGCTCTGGCCGTAATCGGTGGTCTTGTAGATGTAGGGGGCAAGATCCATGAACTTATAGCGCATCAAAGTGACGTAGGCCGTTGCCGGGTCATGAGGGGAAACTTCAATGCTGTTGACGATGCCTTCGGCCATGCCATCCGGGGTGACATTTTCCCAGGTAGCACCCCCATCCCGTGTCAGATGAACCAGCCCATCGTCACTGCCGGCCCATAAAACCCCTTTTTCGTGGGAGGAGGCCGTCAGGTACATAAGGGTGTTGTAGTTTTCTCCCCCCGCAGCCTCATTGGTAAAAGGAAGCCCGCCGGGGCCCTGCTTTTCGGGATCGTTGCGGGTCAGGTCCGGGGAGATGACCTCCCAGTGCTGACCGGCATCCTCTGAGCGGAAAACCACATTCCCCGCATGGTAGATTACAGAGGGGTCAAACGGGTCTGCAATAATGGGGGCATTCCAGTTATACCGGTATTTGAAGTCCTCTGGTGCATTTCCCAGGGAAAGTTCCGGATATTCCTTGATCGGTTTTGCTTCGCGGATGGCCTTTACCCATTTTTCAATGATGCCCTGGTAGCACCCCCCGAAGACGACCTTCGGGTCGTCCGGGTCGAAGGCGAGGTAGGCACTTTCACAACCCGCCACGGAGTACCAGTCCTTCCAGTCAATCCCATTGTCATTGGTGCGGCTCAGGATGGCGATGGCCGAATTGTCCTGTTGGCCGCCGTAGACGTGGTACGGAAAGAGGTTGTCGGTAATCACCCTGTAAAACTGGGCTGTGGGCTGGTTTTGCTGGGTACTCCAGCTCGCCCCTTTGTTGTTCGAGATGTTGGCCCCTCCGTCATTGGCATTGATCATACGCCGGTTATCCATCGGGTTGATCCACAGGTCGTGGTTGTCCCCATGGGGCGTGGGTACGGGCTGGAAGGTGCGCCCTCCGTCGATGGATCGGGTGACCGGGGCATTCAGCACATAAACGGTTTCGGCCTCCTGGGGATCCGCGAAGATCTCCATATAATACCAGGAGCGGGTGACGTTGATACGGTCGTTGTTCACCTGACGCCATTTTTTTCCTCCATCATCCGAACGGTAGACCCCTGCTTTTTCACCTTCAGCCTCTATGACCGCATAGACGAGGTCCGGCCGGGCCCCGGAGGCCGATATTCCGGCCTTGCCCATCTGGGAGGGTAGCCCCTCCTGCATTTTGTTCCAGGTAGTACCCCCGTCAACGGATTTGTACAGGCCTGAGTTCGGCCCGCCCGATTTCATGGTCCAGGGCCGGCGCTGGTGTTCCCACATGGCGGCATATAACACCAGGGGATTGTTCGGGTCCATACTCAGGGAGGAAGCCCCTGTGGTTTCATCCACATACAACACCTTTTCCCAGGTTACGCCCCCATCCGGAGAACGATAAACCCCGCGTTCCGCTGAAGGGCCATACTGGGCGCCCTGCACAGCGACGTAAAAGAGGTTTTCGTCGGTGGGGTGTATGATGACGTCTGAGATATGACGGCTCTGATCCAGACCCAGGTGTTTCCAGGTCTTCCCGGCATCCCGGGAGAGGTACACCCCGTCCCCCATGGAAGTCATTACCCCACGGGCCGCGTGTTCTCCCATCCCGACCAGTACGGTGTTCGGATTGCTTTCACCCACGTCAATGGCCCCAACGGTTCCGGTCTTGAAAAACCCGTCGGAGATGTTTTTCCAATGCAGACCGTCGTCGGTGGTTTTCCAAATCCCGCCTCCGGTCCCTCCCATATAATAGGTGCCCGGTTGGCTGGTTACCCCGCTTACGGCTACCGAACGCCCTCCCCGGAAGGGCCCGATGTTGCGCCATTTCATCCCGGGATAAAGGGTGTCGCTTAAAACGGGTGTTTTTTCCTGTTTTTTCCGGCGCTGGCCGTGAACCGGGAGCAGGATGCTGCAGGCCAGAATGAGAAGTAGATAGTGTTTCATTATCAGTTGGTTTGGATTAATCATCGATGGCGGCAAAGGTCATTTGTCGGAACTTCCACCCTGTTTGATCTGATGCGGTATTCTGTGTTTGCTTCATAAGGATGCCGATTAGTTGTTCTCCGGGATCTGCGAAATACTGGGTGTTGAAATACCCGCCCCAGTCAAAGGTGCCCAGCCCGCCCGTTCCTCCAAAAGCGATCCCGTCCGGATTCACAAGGCCGAAGGCAAGCCCGTAATCTTTCGGACCGTTGGCCCAAAGGTCGC
>JAWWDW010000268.1:0-3756 GCA_033719735.1 Robiginitalea sp.
ACTCTGTTCTGCGAAGGCCAGGAAATTGGTGTAGGGGGCCCGCCAGGCTCCCGTGGTGATATCGCTGTCGAACTTGGCCACATCCACCTTGTAATTCTCCAGGGCTCCTGCCGGGAAAAAATTGGGGATCAGGCCGTACATGTTTGAATTGATGGCGGCCTCCCTGAGGTAATATCCGGTGAGCTGGCCATCCTTGATGGCGGCTTTGATCCGGTATTTCAGGGCTGGCCGGTAAATACCGTCAGCCATGTCGTCTTCCCGGCTGAAGATGACCTGTACCGGTTTTTTGGCCAGGTTGGAAATCTGGGCAGCCTCCAGGGCAAAATCCCCGTACAGCCTCCGTCCAAAGCCACCCCCCTGACGGGTCATCTCCAGGTGGATGTCGCCAAAGTCCCTATCCAGCACTTCTGCAATCCGCTTGGCGGTGCCTTCCGGCGTCTGGATGGGCCCCACCAGATGGATCCGGTCCGGGGTTACATCCGCATAGAAATTCATGGGTTCCATACAGTTGTGTGGCAGGAAGGGCGATTCATAGGTCCGTTCCAACACCTGGTCGGCCTGGGCAAAAGCCTTGTCCACATCCCCATCCTCCCTCAAGGTCTCAAACGAATTCCCGTCCAGCAGGCCGGTCAGGATCCTGTCGTGATCTGAGGTGCTCTCCAGGGATTTCTCTGCAGTCCATTCGGCCGTAAGGGCCTTTTTACCCTTCATGGCGGTCCAGGTATCCTTTGCCAGGACGGCCACCTTGTCTCCGAAACGGATCACATCCACCACCCCGGGGACGGCCCGGGCACCGGACTCCCCAAAGGAGGCCAGTTTCTGGCCGAAAGCGGGCGGACGCAGCACACAGGCGATCAGCATGCCTTCCTTTTTGTAATCCATACCGAATAGCGGCTTCCCGGTGATAATTTCATCGATGTCCACGTTCCCGATCTCCTGTCCGATAATGGTGTAATCCCTGACGGACTTCAGCTTCACATCTTCCGGGATTTCGAGGCCTGCGGCATCGTTTACCACGTCCCCGTAGGAGAGGGCATCCCCATTGGCATTGGTAATGATCCCTTCCGAGGTGGTACATTCGGACGGGTCCACGCCCCACCGGGCGGCGGCGGCATTCACCAGCATTTGGCGTGCGGTGGCCCCGGTCTGCCGAAGTGCGTCCCATCCGTGTCGGATCGACTGGCTTCCTCCAGCAACCTGCCGGGTATAGTGTTCGGTATCCAAAGGAGCCTGACGGACGTAGACATCCTTCCAGGCCACATCCAGTTCCTCGGCAATAATCATGGGCATGGAGGTTTTGACCCCCTGTCCGATCTCAGGGTTTGGCGAGTAGATGGTTACCGCCCCGTTATCGGCTATCTCTATAAAGGCATTGAATTCATTGTAGTTCAGGGAGGCCAGATCTACCGAAGGTTTCGCATCCGGCTTGCAGGCCTGGAATAAATTGAAGCCGATAAGGAGTCCGCCCCCTGCCAGGGAGGTGGTTTTCATAAATTCCCTTCGACTGAATCCCTGAGTGTTATCGTTAGTTGCCATGTGGTAGTTTCTTTGAATTAATCTGTTGTAATCAGCGGTCTTCCAGATCTTCAGGACCCGGCCTTCTTGGCAGCCAGTTCTACGGCCTGATAGATCCTTTGGTAGGAAGCACACCTGCAAAGGTTTCCATGCATGGCCTCCCGGATTTCATCCGATGACGGATTTGGGTTCCGCTCCAGCAGGGCAGCTGCCGTCATGATCTGGCCGGACTGGCAATAGCCGCACTGAGGCACATCCACTTCTTTCCAGGCCTGTTGGACCGGGTGCGACCCGTCCTCTGAAAGGCCTTCAATCGTCGTGACCTCTGATCCCTGAACGCTCTCAATAGTCAGCATACAGCTTCTTACGGGATTGCCGTTCATATGAACCGTACAGGTACCGCACAGGGCGATCCCACATCCGTATTTAGTCCCGAGAAGATTCAAATGGTCGCGCAACACCCAAAGCAGGGGTGTATCGGAACTGACATCCACATTATGTGTCGTTCCGTTGACGGTAATGGAATAGGAAGGCATAAGCTTGCAGTTTAGACTGATACTGACCTAAAAATACCAAAAAAAATAGGATGTTGGAAGGATTTAAGAATTTGTTTGCACTTTGAAGCTTCCCCCGGGGTGCAGAGTCCCTGAATCACCTGACAAACGGATGCCCATGTGACTGATGTTACAGAAGTCTATCCCACAATTCGCGAACTTTGCCTGTGAAAATACACGCTTTTTCAAACAGGATCAATTCTTATCTGCATGGAAGCCCTCCAGTACCTTGCGCGACGTCTTTTTATGCTCTTCTCGGCCCTATTTATGCTTATTGTGGCCCTGTTTATCGGCTTGTTTACCTACCAGCCCGGGCAGGACACCAGGCCAGTCCCCCCAGGGGTATCCGAAACCGTCTCCTGGGCGCCCAGGGACATCCTCGAGGTATGGGATTCGGTGGACCCAATTGTACAGGAAGGCTATCGGCTGGTCAGTGAAAGCCCTAAATATATGGGGCCCGGTGCAGACTCCGAGGACCTTCGGTTTAGCGGGAATAACCTGTCCTGTACCAACTGCCACCTCCGTGGCGGCACTTTGGAAGGGTCTGCGGCCTGGGTAGGGGTCACAGAGCGGTTTCCTCAATTTTTGGGTCGTGCCAATCAAATGAGTTCCATTCAGGACCGGATCAACGGTTGCATGCAACGGAGTATGAACGGCAAAAAACTCCCCGAAGATTCACCCCAGATGAAAGCCATCGTGGCATATATGGAATGGTTGAGTGCCGACATGCCGGAGGAAAAACAGGAGTACTTCAAGGGGTATGCACGGCTGCAAATCCCTGATGTGGCTGTGGACCTCCACAGGGGAAAGGAGATCTACGCACGTGAATGTGCGGTATGCCACGGACACGAGGGTCAGGGGATTTCAGCTCCGGATCCCGAAAAGGGGTACCTCTATCCGCCTTTGTGGGGACCTGACAGTTATAACGATGGGGCCGGGATGCACCGGGTGATCACAGCTGCGGAGTTTATCCGCAGCAACATGCCCTTTGCCGTGGCTACGCGGGAAAATCCAAAACTCTCTGACGAGGAGGCGTTTCATGTTGCGGGTTATATCAATAGCTTTAGCAGGCCTCACAAGCCAAATACAGAACAGGATTATCCGGACCTCAAACACAAACCGGTATCCACTCCCTACGGCCCCTGGGCCGATGATTTTTCAGCAGAACAACACAAATACGGGCCCTTCCCTCCCATCATCGAATTTTACAGGAAAAAGTATAACATTGCCAAAACCAAATAGAGCGGTTTGATACGAGGCCTTTTTTTATCCCTGTTTTTCCTATTTGCCCCATTCCTTGCCACCTCTCAGGAGTCGCAGGAAAACGCAAAAAAAGGTCGGCTGAGCGGCCAGTGGCGGAATTACTACATGGCCACGGTCAACAATGGGAACCTGACGGACTATACCGCCCTGGCATCTGGAGGCTATCTGAAATACACCCATCGGGTCGGCAAACGTTTTACCCTGGGGGCTGCCCTTTACAACACCACGCACGTCGGGGGGATGAAACTCACCCAACCGGACCCCGTCACAGGCCGCATAAGTCGGTATGAAGCCGGGCTTTTTGACGGCCTGGACCTGGCCAATGACGCCGTTTTCCTTCTGGGGGAAGCCTACATTGCCTATCAGTTGCCGGAGCACCGGTTCAAACTGGGACGGATGAAAATCAACAGCCCCCTGATCAATC
>JAWWDW010000269.1:0-3748 GCA_033719735.1 Robiginitalea sp.
CCCGGCCGGGGGGAAACGCTTAAAAAATTCCTGAACTTCGAACCCAGGTTCTCTGCTTCCTATGCGCTGAACGACCGGAATTCCATCAAGGCGAGCTACACGCGGATGGCGCAATACCTGCACCTGCTTTCCAATACGAGCTCCCCTACCCCCCTGGATGTATGGACCCCCAGCGGGCCCTTTGTGGAGCCCCAGCTTCTGGACCAGTATGCCCTCGGTTTTTTCAGGAATTCGGCATCGGGGGAATACAGTTTTGAGACCGAAGTCTTCTACAAGGAGGTGGACAACCGCATCGACTATATCGACGGGGCCAACCTGATCGCAAACAACGCCATCGAACGGGTGATCCTCAACGGGGAGGCACGGGCCTATGGATGGGAACTGCTTTTGCGGAAAAATACCGGCCCCCTGACCGGTTGGATTGCCTATACGCTCTCCCGGTCCGAACAGCGGACCCCCGGCCGGGACCTGGACATCGACAACGGCCGCTCCGGCATTGAGACCGGGATCAACTTCGGGGAGTGGTACAGTACCCCCTACGACAAGACCCACGACCTGACCATCTATGCCAATTACGAGCTGAACCAGCGCTGGAGTTTCAATACCAACTTTGTCTACCAGACGGGGCAACCCACCAACTACCCCATAGGCCAGTTCCAGTTTGAAGGCCTGGTAGTCCCCTACTACGGGCTGCGAAACCAGGAACGGCTTCCTGATTACCACCGCCTGGATATCGCGGCCACCCTGAGGCCCAAACCCAAACCGGACCGCAAACTCCGAAGCGAATGGGTCTTCAGCATCTACAACGTGTATAACAGGATGAATGCGGCCTCGATCAACTTCCGGCAAAACCAGGATACCGGACGCAATGAGGCGGTGCGAACCTCGATTTTCGGGATTGTCCCTTCGGTAACCTATAATTTCAGATTCTGAAACGATGAAAAAGTGGTTGTTACTTCTAAGTATCTGGGTGGTCGGGCTGGCGGCTTGTGAAGACGTCATCGATGTGGAAGTGCCTGTGGAAGAACCGAGGTTGGTGGTCGAGGGACTGCTACGGGTGGATACGACCCAGGTGTTTGTTCCTGTGGAGGTCAAATTGAGTCAAACGGCCGGGTTCTTTGATGAAATCCAGCCCGTAACCGATGCAGACCAGGTGATCATCATCCTCCAGGTACTGGACGAAGATGGCCTGCCCACAGGCACCGGGACCAAATCCCTGACACAGCTCGAGCCGGGAAGCGGCATCTACGTACCTGACCCGAGCTTCGATGCAGACCAGCGCCTTCGGGTCTCCACCGTGGTGGAGAACGATATCCTGTATACCCTGGTGGTCCAGTGGCAGGGACGCAGGTATGCTGCCCAGACCAAATACGTTACGGCTGTACCCATCGATGAATTGCGCCTGGGGGACAACACCCTTTTCGACGAGGATGAAACCGAGGTGATCGTGCGCTTTACGGACGATCCGAACCTGGATAATTTCTACATCTTCGATTTTGGATTCGCGAATTATCTGGCCTCGGAAGACACCTTCTACAAGGGTCAGGAATTTGAGTTTTCCTATTTCTATGATGAGGATTTTGAACCTGGCACGGAGCTGGAGGTAGGCATCCTGGGGGCGGACCGCACCTTCTACAACTACATGGACCTCCTTATAGAACAAACCCAGGGACAACAGGGACCCTTCCAGACCCCCGTGGCCACCGCCCGCGGGAATGTATTCGATGTAACGAACCTGGACAACGACCAGATCCTGGACAATGCCGGGCAACCCAATACGTTCGGCCTCGGCTATTTTGCCATCGTTCAGGAATTCACCGCCCGAATCACCATTGATTAACACATGAAAGCCCGGGCAGGACTTGTGGGATGCCTTCTCCTTTCCCTCCTTACCGCCTGCGAGGAGGTGATTGAGGTGGAAGTCCCTGAGGACCGACCCCGGCTGATCGTGGATGGGCTGATACGGGTCGATGAGCAGGAACCTTTCGTGCCGGTTCGCATCGCCCTTTCCGAGACCAACAGCTTCTTTGAGGAACTTCCTGTTACCCAGGCGGAAAACATCCTGATACAGGTAGACCGGTTTGCGGAAGACGGCAGCCTCATCGAAACCTTTACCTCCAGCCTTGCTGAGGAATCTCCCGGATCTGGCATCTACGTTCCGGACCCCGACGCCACCTTTGACCAGCGGATCCCTACGGTACTGCTTGATGAAAATGTACGGTTTACCCTACAGCTTCGCCACAAAGAAAGGCAATACCTCGCCCAGACCTGGTATGAACCCGTGGTTCCCATCGATTTCCTGCTGCAGGGGCGCGCGACGCTTTTCGAGGGGGACGAAACCGAGGTGATCGTCTCCTTTACCGACCCTCCGGGCAAGGGGGATTACTACCTCTTTGATTTTGGACCTGGGGAATTCCTGGTCACGGAAGACACCTTTTACGACGGGCAGTTCTTCCAGTTTTCCTACTTCTACGAGGATCCTATCGAGCCCGGTACCGAATTGGAAATCAGCATCATGGGTTCGGATCTAAATTTCTACAACTACATGGACCTGCTTATCGAGCAGAGCGGGGGGCAGCAGGGGCCTTTCCAGACTCCCGTAGCCACGGTCAGGGGGAACGTGGTGGATGTGACCGGACTGAACAACCAGGACCGTTTTGACAATGCAGACCGGCCGGACACCTTCCCCCTGGGGTATTTTGCCATTGTTCAGGAGGACCGGAAATCCCTGATCATTCAGTAATTCCCTTCTGTTTTGAACCCCTTGAAATACGCCTTTACAGCTTCCCGGGTCAGGGGGGCAGCCTGTTCCATGTTATAGGAGAGTGGTTTTTGCGGGTCTGACACCACCAGAACCGCTTTAAAACCATGGGACCGCAGTTCCTCAACAGGAACCTCTGTTGTTCCACAAACCGCGATTACGGGCACCTCAAGGCGCTTCCCCAGGGCGAGGACCCCCTGGATCAGTTTCCCGCTGAGCGTCTGGGAATCGATCCGGCCTTCCCCCGTGCAAATAAAATCAACAGGGTGGTTGCTGAGATAATCCTCCACCCCCGTAAGCCCGAGCACGTAGTCTGTACCACTTATAAAACGCGCCCCCAGGAAGCAATGCAACCCATAGGCGGTCCCGCCGGCTGCCCCGGCTCCGGCCAACTGCCCGGCCTGTATGCCCAACTGCTCGGTCACCAACCGGTCCAACCGGCGCAGGCCCTTGTCCAGGACCGCAATGGCAGCATCAGAGGCACCTTTCTGCCGGGCATAGACAAAAGCAGCCCCCCCGGGCCCCCAGAGGGGGTTGGAAACATCGTTCACGGCTATAACTTCCACCTCACGTGTCAAAAAGGAGTCTTCGGGTTGGACAATACGGGCAATTTTTTCAAGGCTGCCTCCTACAGGGGCAAGCTCATGGCCATTCCGGTCCAGGAACCGGTATCCGAAGACGGTGGCAATGCCACACCCCCCGTCATTGGTTGCACTGCCGCCCAAGCCCACATATACCCTGCGGGCCCCGCCCCGGATCGCATGGCGTATGAGTTGTCCGGTCCCCCGGGTATGGGTTTGCAGCGGGTCCCGTTCCGTTTCGGCCAGGAGCACCATGCCGGAGGCCCTTGCCATTTCGATAAAGGCCTCGGATCGGACAGCATCCATCAGGTAGGAGGCGCGGATGTCCCGTCCAAGGGGGTCCTCGACTTCCACGTGCACGGTTTCCACCTCCCGGACAGCGCGCACGGTGTCGAGGAAGCCATCC
>JAWWDW010000270.1:0-3744 GCA_033719735.1 Robiginitalea sp.
AAAGGCGGCGTCTGCATCCAACCGGCCCGGCTGGTCGATCTCAATAGCGTCATTACAGGCAACAAGGCCCGCAAATACGCCAAATATCAAGAATAAGTTTTTTAAATTTTTCATTGCTATTTTTCTTTTTAGAATCCTAATTCAAATCCGACAGAAAGGGTCCTCGGAGTGGGGTACAGACGGGAGGTGTTGTCCTGAGCCTCTGCGTCGAACCCGCGCCACTTCGTCCAGGTAAACAGGTTCTCCGCATTCCCGAAGATCCGCAGGCGGGTAATCCCCGTGTTCTCAAGGGCCCGGGCTGGGAAGTCGTACCCGATCTGGGCAAAACGCAGGCGGACGTAATCCGCTTCCCTCAGGAACCGGGTAGATGCAAAAGCGTCCCGGTTGAAGGCGTCATAAGACGGGATATCCGTCACCCGGTTGTCAGGGGTCCAGACCCGGAACAGGTCACGCGAACTGCGGAACTGTCCGATGTTGTTCGGGTTCTGGAAGCCTGCCAGGTCGTTGTCGAAACGATCCACCCCGGTCACATAGTTGAACTGGGTCGTTACAAAGAATCCTTTGTAATCCATGTTAAAGCCAAAGCTACCCTGCCAGTCCGGGAAAATGTTTTTGCCAAGCCATACCCTGTCGGTATCCGCATCCGGTGTCTCTGTTACGTCGCCATCTGCGGTTAAGAACAACAGGTTACCATTGGCGGGGTTTACCCCGGCATAACGGAGCGTAAAATACTCAAAGAGCCTTCCACCGTTCCGACCGGTCCCGATGATCTCCCCTTCTTCGCTGGGAAGGTTGGCGAGCTCGGTTTCGTTGAAGTTACCTACTGCAGTAAGCTCCAGGTTGAAACCGTCCGGCTCATTGCTCTGGATAACGTTCCAGTTCAGCGTAAAGTCAACACCCCGGTTGTAAAGGTCCCCGGTGTTGGCATTCAGGGAAGTCACAGAGTTGATCGCAGAAACCGGTGTGCTCTGGAAGAGGTCGGAGGTCTTTTTGTTATAAACATCCACCGTACCCCTCAGACGACGGTTAAAGAGTTCAAAGTCCAGACCGATGTTGGCCGAGGCCACGGTCTCCCAACGCAGTGTCGTATTCGCAATCTGCGACAGGAAAATGGAATTTTGGTTTGCGTAACCCGATCCAGTGGCGAAGAAGTTCTTCGTCAGGTCGGGGGCCGAGAAATAGCTGGTACCGGCGATCCGCTGGTTACCAGCCGTACCGTATGAAGCACGAAGCTTCAGGACATCGAAAACAGACCCATCCATAAAGGCCTCGTTGTGGATGTTCCAGCGTCCGGCAACAGACCAGAAGGTCGCCCATTTGTTACTGCCTGCAAAACGGTAGGAGGCATCCCTACGAAGGGTACCGGTAAAACCGTAGCGGGTATCATAGTCGTAGTCCGCCTGTCCGAAGTAAGAGAAAAGACCGGCGTTCAGGACCTCGGCATTGGCCGTATCCGTAAACAGCAGTGCGCCGGCATCCTGGTCAAACTGTACCGGAATAAGACCTGACCCATCCCCAGGGAAGAAGGTTTTTGGGTTCAGTCCGTTGGCAAAGTACCCGAACTGGCGGAAGTGTGCCTTGAAGTATTCCAGGTATCCTGCAACGTTCACCGAGTGGCGCCCCCAGGTGTTTGCATAGGTGAGGGAAGTTACCTGGTTGTAGGAGAACTGACGGGTACTGGATTGCTGCTGGAATCCTGAGGTAGGGTTTTCAGCGCCTCCAAAAAGCAGGGCGTTGAAGGATTCAGGAGCTTCCGCACGTGTCAGGAACTCACTCTGGTAGTCCGCACCCATAACGATACGGGCGGTCAGTTCAGGCGTAATCTTGTAGGCAGCATTGAAGCTACCGATGATCTTAACCTCTTCCTCATACCTGGTATAGGTACGTAACCGGTCCAGCAGGAAGAGCGGGGTATTTGAGAAGAGCAGGGGAGAAAGCAGTCCAGCCCCATCGGTATAATCATCAGGAGTGATGTAAGGTACGGACTGATAGGCTCCCAGGATATAGTTCCGGTTGATCGCTCCTCCACCAATGGCGTTCGGCTCATTGGATCGGGTATAGTTGATGGAAACATTGGTTCCATAGTTAAAACGGTCGTTCTCCGATTTCCCGGTGAGGTTGTTCCGGATGCTGAAACGTTTCAGGTCGGAATCCTGAAGGATACCTTCCTGGTCAAAATACCCCAAGGTGGTGGCCTGTGAGAAATTTGCAGACCCGCTGGTCAGCCTCAGGTTGTGGTTCTGGGTCAGACCGGTACGGAAGAAGAAGTCTACCCAATCAAAGGTGGGGGCCGCCGCAATTTCCTCGGGGGTCAGGGTGGCGCCACGACCAGCCCCTCTTTCAGCCTCCAGCCCAAGTTGTTCCTGGGAATTCATCAGGTTGTAATCGTTGTCCTGCAGTGTGCTGAAGCTGAGGATCCCGGTGTAATCGATCTGGAGCGGGGTATTGAAGTTACCCGTACGCGTGGTGATCACCACCACCCCGTTCGCACCCCGGTTTCCGTAGATGGCCGTCGCACCGGCATCTTTCAGTACGTTGATGGACTCGATGTCCTGGGGGTTGATACTCCGGAAGTTGTCCTCATCCACAGGAGTACCATCTATAATGAAAAGCGGCGAGGTATTACCATTGATGGAGTTGACCCCACGCAGCCTTACCGTGGGGGCGGCACCCGGCTGACCACTGTTGGTACTAATGTCCAGACCGGCCACCTGTCCGGAAAGGGTTTGCACCACGTTGGCGTTCGGGCGGTTTACTACCGTCTCAGAAGTAATGGTTTGGGACGCAATACTCGACTTTTCCTTGGTCTGGGTACGGTATCCCGTTACGACCACTTCCTCGAGGGTCTCGGTATCTTCCTCCATCTGTACATTGATGACAGAGGCAGTCCCTATTGTACGGTCTACACTCTTCTGGCCGATGTAGGAGAAGCGAAGCACCTGCCCCTGATTGGCACGAATGGTGTAATTACCGTCAAAATCCGTCTGGGTCCCGCTTGTGGTTCCTACCACAACCACGGAAACCCCGGGCAGCGGAACATTGTTTTGGTCCACTACATTACCCGAAATCGTTTTCTCCTGTGCAAAGGAGAAACTCAAGCTCAACACCAACAACAGTGGCGTCAAGATCCATGTTAATTTTGATCTCATTTAATTAGTATTTTGAATTAGCCAAGCGCAAAAATCCTAATTCCAAGTTAATTTTCCAAGGAAGTTCAACCTGTTACACCTCAAAGTGTTAAAGAATCCTGATTTTTTGCGAAAACCTAAACTTATCTGAAAATTTATTAGATATTTCACAGGATATTAACATTTTTGTTGAGTTTTATATTTGATAGGTTAAACAAAGAGGATTTTTATCTTAATAAGATGCTAAAACCCTTCTATAGTTGCGTCCATGAAGCAGGAACGGATGAGGCGGGTCGCGGATGCCTTGCAGGGCCGGTCACCGCAGCTGCCGTGATCCTCCCGGAAACCTTCGAAAACCCTTTCCTGGATGACTCCAAAAAGCTGTCGGAATCCAGGCGGCTGGAGTTGGCCTCCCAGATCAGGGAACAGGCCCTGGCCTTTGCCATTTCCCACGTTTCCCCTGAAACCATCGATGAGATCAATATCCTCAGGGCCTCCATCCTGGCCATGCACAAGGCCCTGGACCAACTGGCCCTGCGGCCGGCAGCCATAGCCGTGGACGGCAACAAGTTTACGGCCTACCAGGACATCCCCCATCACTGCCTTATCAAAGGGG
>JAWWDW010000271.1:0-3743 GCA_033719735.1 Robiginitalea sp.
ATTATCCATACGCTGCAGATACTGATTAGTAGTTGTGGGGAAGGCAGACCCTTGCTGTCCGTCCCCTTTTGATTTTGACAAATATAGACACAATGCCAGCTAATTCGATCGGCACACTTGAAAATAAAAAGCCACCCTGAGGTGGCTTTATTTCTTCGCAAAACTTAGTGGAGAATACCGGAGTCGAACCGGTGACCTCTTGCATGCCATGCAAGCGCTCTAGCCAGCTGAGCTAATCCCCCGTGAACTAGACGGCAAAAATAATGACATTTTCTGTAAGATTCAAAATAGCCGGTGGATTTTCTCTGGGAGACCGCGTTTAAATGGATGTTCCGGATATTTTGTAGCTTCAGACACGTATTAAACTAGAAGACAAATGAAAGATTTAAAGGGAAAAGTTGCCTACATCACCGGGGGGTCCAAGGGGATTGGATTTGGGATTGCAGCCGTACTGTTACAGCAGGGCATGAAAGTCGCCATCAGTGGCCGGCATAGGGAGGACCTGGAGGAAGCCGCGAAGGGACTCGGAGGGACCGACGTCTTGCCCCTGGTCTCAGATGTCTGCAAAATGGCCGATGAGAAGGCCGCCGTGAACAAAATTATGGATACGTGGGGGCAACTGGACGTGGTAGTCGCCAATGCCGGGGTTGGCCATTTTGCGCCCATAGACGAGATGGAGGAAGCAGCGTGGAATCGCATGATCGATACCAACCTAAACGGGGTATTCCACACGCTGAAAGCCGCGTTGCCCGCTCTGAAGAAATCCAGGGGATATTACATCACGATCGCCAGCCTTGCGGGGACCAATTTCTTTGCCAGGGGAGCAGGGTATAACGCTACCAAGTTTGGGGTGGTTGGCTTTACCCAGGCGGTTATGCTGGACCTGAGGCCTTTTGACATTAAGGTCTCCACCATTATGCCAGGATCCGTTGCCACCTATTTTAATGGCCACATCCCCAATGAGGCAGATGCCTGGAAAATACAACCCGAGGATATTGGGAAATTGGTCCTGGACCTGCTCAGGATGCATCCCAGGACCCTGCCCAGCAAAATAGAAGTTCGGCCAACACGCCCGGATCTGAAGTAGTCAGGTTGCCTGGGGTTGGGCAATCGGTATTTCCGGATTGCAGATTTCCCGAATAAGGGTTTCCAGGGTTTCCCGGAATGCCTCCAGGACCTCCCCGGTGACCGATTCATCATACTTTCCTTTCTCAAGAGGGCGCCCAAACCATTGAAAACCCGAGGCGATCCTTTTAAAGGAGAAGACCCCTGCCTTGAATTCGGCACTCTGATAGGGTTCCTGCCCCTGAATCAACCAGGCGTAGCACAGGACCTGAAAGGCTTTTGATTTGGCAGGATCCATGCGCAAGGATTCCCATTCCCGAATTCTGAGATCCCCTGGCTCCACCCGTCCGGTTTTGTAATCTATGATCTGCAACTGGCCATCGACGGCTTCAATCCGGTCCACGGTTCCCTTGAGGAATACCGGAAATCCAGGGCCGGGGATGTCTCCGAGTTTGCGTCTAAGCTTTGCTTCCACCCCCAGGATACGTACCTCATGCCTGCGAATGCGCGAAGCTTCCATTTCAAAGAACAGCTCAAGGTATTTTTCCATAACCTGAAGGGCGATGAGGTTTTTGCCCCTGGCTGTATTTCCTTTCAGATAGTTCGCCTGGAAAGCGTTGTGCAACTCCGCAGAAGCTGCATGCTTCATATGGTCTATGTGGTCCTTGGTCAAGACTTCGCCCAGATGCGGCAGGTACAGGCGTTCCAGGGTTTCGTGGAGTACGGTTCCAAAGGTGTTGGCCGCGATGGTTACCTCCAGTTCATCCGATTCCCGGATTCCCAGCAGATTTTTGCGGTAGAATACCACGGGGTCGGCTATATACTGGCTCAGGGCCGTAGGTGAGAATCCATCCAGGGCTTTGGCCTCAATCTTCTCCAGGAGCCCCGTACTTTTTGGTATTTCCCGGGTTTGGCGGGGGACCGTGCCCGCCTTTGGGGCGGCCAGGTTATGGCGCACATAAGGCGACAGGACCGGGTCGCTGCGCAACTGCCGGATGAAGCGGCTCGGTTCCCCTCCCTCCAGGACATCCGGCTCTGTATTGTAGGTGATATGTATGTGCTTTGCCCGCTGCAACAACCGATAGAAGTGGTAGGTATACACGGCGTCTTTTTCCTTGTAGGTAGGCAGTCCAAATGCCTTTTTTACATCAAAGGGGATAAAGGAGTTATTGCTCTTTCCGGAAGGCAGGACCCCCTCGTTAACAGAAGTAATAATCACGGTTTCAAAATCGAGGTTCCTGCTTTCCAGCATTCCCATGATCTGAAGCCCCTCCAGGGGTTCCCCCTGAAAATCGATCCGATCCTCTTCAAGGAGTTGATCGTAAAGGGACCGGAGGGATTTCAGGCTATTGATAAAGGGGTATTGGTGGCACAGGTCCTCGAGTTGATTCAAGAGGAGGTAAAGATGATGCAGGTACTCCAGGCTCAGGGGGTCCCCCTCTTCCTGATAAAAGGGTTTGAGGCTTTCAATCAGGGAGATACATCCGGTGATCACCTCGGTGGGTTTCGATTGAGGATCAACGGTAAAAAGGGGCTCCAGAGCCTTAGGTAGCTGGAATTTTTGCAGGACTTCATATCCCACATAGAAACTGTTTTCACGGATAAGGGTGCGGCTGACTTCCCCCGGATCAAACCCGGTATTGCGAAACCAATGCTGCAGGAAGGGGTGGGAGAGGACCTTCAGGACTTCCCGGAGCGGAAAACCCCTGGGGCTCCGTCCGAGGAACATCTCTAAGAGAATTCCAAAAAGATGTGCTGTGGGGGTGTCCTTCATGGGAAAGCCCATGGTAATATTCACATTCCTTAATTGTTCGGGAAGGGCGTGCAGGATGGGGTTGAGGAGTGACTCTTCCCCCAATACCACAGCTGTGCGCGAAAGGTCCCCCTTTTTTTCTGCCAGGATACGTTCGACCAGGGTTCCACAGTACTTACTCTGACTTACCGATTTCGGCAGTCCTGTGATGGTTATTTTTTTTTCGGAAGGGAGGTAGTTGCTGATGCCCTTGAGGGGATCTTCCCGCAGGGACTCCCATGTTTTCAGGTGTTTTCGGATGAAAAGTCCGGCATCGTGTACCGGATTTTCCAGGTAGTGGGGGTCGGCATCCCAGTAAATGCGGGCATTGCCATCTTTTATTATTTCCTGTATGATTTTTTCTTCCGACCGGTTCAGGGCGTTAAACCCAAGGAACACATGGATGAGGTCCCCGGATTCCTCCAGGTAATTTGGAAGGTTGTCCACAGCCTTCCGGTAGACCTGCCCCTGATATCCAAGCCCTTCGGCTTCCAGTGTATCACGGAAACGGTGGTAAAGGGGTTTCAGGGATTTCCAGAACCGGACCCGTTTGTCGATCATGGGGGTGGAGGTCCCGTCCAGGGTCCACTGGCGGAGTTCCTGAATAGAACCGAGAAATCGAAAAAATTCATCGGTTTCGACCAGGTAGCGGTCAATTTCATTGAAGTCCTGCAGCAGCATCTGGCCCCATTTGCAGAAATCAAAAAAGGACTCTTTTTCAACCGTCTCCAGGTCGAGATATGCTTCATAGAGGGCGAACAGGAGTTTTGTAGGGGTTGCATAGCGCAATCCGGAGATCTGTTCAATAAAACGCTCTATGCTCAGGATTTGGGGGGCCAGCATGGCCTTACCTGCCTTTTTTGCCATCAGGTGCTTCAGGAAGAAC
>JAWWDW010000272.1:0-3723 GCA_033719735.1 Robiginitalea sp.
AGCAGGCTTAGTTCCTGTTCCTCCAGAGGGACCCTCTTGTGGTATCCCTTAATGACCTTGGAGGCAGCCAACAGGGGGTCGGTGGTGTCGGCGAGGACATAGGGCAGGGCCACGGCCAGCTCCCCGATAAGCCAGGAACAGGTCATATCCCCGAAATCGATGATCCCGGTAACCCTTCCCGCCTGCGTGAGGACATTCCAGTCGTTCGCATCGTTGTGGATAAGGGCCTTCCGCAATTCGTGTTTTCGGGTCAAAACTTCCGCCCTGAACTGCAGAAGGAAATAAGAGATCAGGGCCCGGTCTTCCGGGTCCGCCACCAAAAGAAGGTATTTGTGCAGGCTGTCCAGGTACTGGAGATCCCAGGAAGTTACCTCCCCTGCCAGGGTTCCGGGGCGAAATCCCAGGCTCACGCGGTTCAGTTGCCCGAGCAGGTCCCCAAGGGAATACAGGATGGGGTCTTTTGCCGGCACTTCTGCCAGGAAGGTTCCTTCCAGATAGGTCAGGAGGCGATACACCCTGTCATTGATTTGAAAATAACGCTTCCCGTCCTTGCAGGAAAGGTGGAGGGGAAACTCATAGGCAACCTGTTCGTCAAGGGACCGGGTAAGGCGGTCTTCCAGACAGATGCGCTCCTTCAGCCCCTCGCAATCAGCCTGGGATTTTAGGATGTAGCGTTCTTGCCCGGCCATGACCAGGTAGGTTTGGTCTTCATAGCCTTCAAGGTGTGAAATGCCGTCCGGGCAAATGCCATATTCCTGTCGGAGTGTGTTCAGGAGGGCTTCCATGATAGTGGTCGTTGGTCTTCAAACATAACCAAAAAAGATATGGGATCAGCCCCAAAATACGGAAGGGTTGAATTCGCAGGGATCCGCTATTATTTAAGTATCTTTAGATCCATGTATCACCAACTTCAAAAATCGAATCCCATCATGAAAAAATGGTATCTAATTCTGTGGCTTGCCATGGGTTCCCTGATGACCCTTCCTGCCCAAAATGTTCAATTCAGCGCAACGGATATCGAAATCCCGTACGAGCGGTTTGTGCTTCCCAATGGCTTGACCCTTCTTGTCCACGAAGACCATAAAGCTCCTATTGCTGCGGTCAATGTTTGGTACCACGTGGGGTCCAAAAACGAAAAACCGGGTAAAAGTGGTTTTGCCCACCTCTTTGAGCACCTGATGTTCAATGGAAGTGAGAATTACAATGAAGATTATTTTCAGGCCCTTGAACGCATTGGGGGTACCGACCTTAACGGAACCACCAACAACGACCGGACGAACTACTTCCAGAATGTTCCCGTGAGTGCACTGGATCAGGTCCTTTTCCTGGAATCGGACCGGATGGGACACCTTCTGGGGGCCGTGGACCAGGCCAAACTGGACGAACAGCGGGGCGTGGTGCAGAATGAGAAGCGGCAGGGGGAGAACCAGCCGTACGGCAGGCAGTGGGATTACCTTACCAAGGCGATGTATCCCAAGGGGCATCCGTATTCCTGGACGGTCATCGGAGAAATGGAAGACCTCAATGCGGCCACCCTGGAGGACGTACAGCAATGGTTCCGTTCCTATTACGGCCCGGCCAATGCCGTGCTGGCGATTGCCGGGGATGTTGAGCCCAAAGAGGTCTATGACAAGGTATTGAAGTATTTTGGCGACATCCCATCAGGCCCTACTATAGAGCGTCAGGAAGTCAATATCCCGGACCACCCCTACGATTCCTACCAGGAATATGAGGACAGGGTGCCCGAGGCACGGGTCATGTTTGCCTGGAACACGCCCCCATTCGGGGACCGGGAGGATGTCCACATGGACCTGATTGCCGCCGTTCTGACCAATGGAAAAAATTCCAGGCTTTACAAACGCCTCGTATATGACGACCAGATTGCGAGTTCGGTGACCGCTTTTGAATACTCCAAGGAGATCGCCAGTAATTTCGTGACCTGGGCCAATGTAAAACCCGGAGGGGATATTGCCCGGGTGCAGGCTGTGTTGTTGGAGGAAATTAACCGGCTGGTGGAGGAGGGTCCCACAGATGCGGAACTGACCCGTGTAAAGGCGGATTATTTTGCCGATTTCATCAAGGGGATGGAGCGTATCGGTGGTTTCGGAGGGGTTTCCGATATCCTGGCCTCCAATGAAACCTATTTCGGGGACGCCTCCTATTACAAGACCGTTCTGAAATATGTAGAGGACGCCACGGCAGAAGACCTGCGGTCCACCGCGCGTAAATGGCTTACCAAGGGCAAGCATGTGCTGGTTTGCAAACCTTTCCCCGAGTATACCGTGGCAAAATCCGGGGTAGACCGCTCCAGTCTGCCTCCTTTGGGCCCGCCAAAGACGTCCCGCTTTCCTGAGGTCCAGCGGGCGGAACTTTCCAACGGCCTGAAAGTGGTCCTGGCACAACGCAGCGGGGTGCCGACCCTGGTAATGAATCTCATGGTAGACGCAGGGTACAAAGCGGACCACCTCTCCAGCCCGGGCACAGCTTCGCTGGCCATGAACTTGCTGGATGAGGGGACCGAGGAGCTGACCTCCCTTCAGATCAACGAAAGACTCCAACTTCTCGGGGCCAGCCTGAGTACCTTTTCCAACCAGGACATCTCCAGCGTTTATATGAATACGCTCAAGCCCAGCCTGGAGGCCAGCCTGGAACTCTTTTCCGAGGTAGTGCTCAACCCTTCCTTCCCCCAAAAGGAATTTGAACGCTTGCAACAGGAGCAAATCAATGCGATCAAGAATGAAAAAGCCCAACCGATCTCCATGGCACTGCGGACAATCAACAAGTACCTCTACGGAGAAGGCCACCCCTATAGCAATCCCTACACGGGAACGGGGTATGAGGAAACCGTCGGCGAGCTTACCCGGGAAGACGTGGTACGGTTTTACCAGACATGGTTTAAGCCCAACAATGCCACGTTGGTGGTGACGGGAGATGTGGGGATGGAAGAGCTCAAGGGCCTGTTGGAAAAGTATCTGGACAAATGGAAAAAGGGGGACGTACCCTCGATTTCCTTTCCCCGTCCGAAGACGGGTACGGCCAATACCCTCTACCTGATGAACCGACCGGAATCCCAGCAATCCGTGATCATCGCGGGCAACCTGACGGAGAAGTACGGGGAGCTCCCTGAAATTGCGGTGGAACAGATGGTGAGTATCCTGGGGGGTGATTTTACTTCCCGAATCAACATGAACCTGAGGGAAGACAAGCACTGGTCCTATGGCGCCGGCGGCTTTGTCCTGGGAGCGCGGCAGGAACGACCTTTTATCGTATATGCACCCGTGCAGACGGATAAAACAGCCGAATCGGTTATGGAGATCCGCAAGGAGCTTTCCGAATTCACCAGTACCCGTCCGGCTACCCCGGAAGAACTGGAAAAGGTCAAAACCAATGAGGTCCTGAAGTTGCCAGGCCAATGGGAAACGAATGCTGCTGTTGCGAGTTCCGTGGCCAACCTGGTGCGCTACGACCTTCCAGACGACTACTACCAGACCTATGATGCCCGCGTGCGCAACCTGACGGTAGAAGAGGTTCGCAAGGTCAGTGGTGCGGTGGTACGCCCGTCAGATATAAACTGGTTCATGGTCGGAGACCGGGCAAAGATCGCAGAGAAACTGGATCAGCTGGGCTTTGAGCAGATCATTGAGATTGATGCGGATGGCACCCCCATTTCAAAGGTCCTGGAACAAAAAGAAGTGGAGATAAAGAACTAGCCCTTCAATCGGA
>JAWWDW010000273.1:0-3700 GCA_033719735.1 Robiginitalea sp.
ACTTCAACCTGTTCGGCCACCAGGTGGTGATCCATTACAAACCAAAATCAGCGGAGCAGCTCCATACCAATCCGGTTGACGGGAAAAATGTCCCTGTACCCCATTACGGGGTGGTACTACCCTGGGAAACCTTTCAATCCTTTTTCAGGGAGTTGGCAGAAAAAGGGATCGACTTTGTGATTGAACCCTACATCCGTTTTGAAGGGGAGGTTGGGGAGCAAGCCACCATGTTTTTCCTGGACCCGGCTGGAAATGCGTTGGAATTCAAGGCATTCCGGAATATAGACCAGCTCTTCGCCAAATAGGTCAGCCGCTTTTTTTTATAAACCGGTGGTAGATCCACAAACCGATTCCATAGACCACGGCAAAGATCAGGGCTTCAGTGCCTTCGGTGATCAGGACTTCACTGGCCGTACTTCGTTCGAGGATGAGGGAAATGATAAAATAGAAAACCCCGCCCACCATGGCCTGGGTAATAAGTCTTTTTCTGGTCATTAGTAAAGTTTGATTTAAGAATTCCTTTTTATTGCGACCAGGAGGTCGGTACCCGGTCCCATCGGTGTTTCCTCAGGGTATTATACAACGCCTCAGGCAGTCCTTTGCCATCGCTGGTGCCCGTATTGGCCAGCACATGTGCCGCCTTACGCATGCCCGGAATGACGGTGCTTACCACAGGGTTTTCAAGGATAAAACGCAGGGCCATCTCCGCCATGGTCATTCCTTCAGGTACGACGGGTCGCAACCGGTCCGCCCGGTCTGCGCTGGCGTTCAGGTTTTCGGGAACGAAATAGGTCCCCCTCCAGTCGCCCTCGGGAAAGACGGTGTCCCGGGTGATATTTCCCGTGAGGGTCCCCTCATCAAAAGGCACCCGGGCGATCACGGCAATCCCGCGCTTTTCGCAGAACGGAAAGAGGACATCCTCAGGGGCCTGGTCAAAGATGTTGTAGATCACCTGCACCGCATCCAGCATCCCGGTTTTCAGGGCTTCCAGGCCGTTTTCCGGCTCCCACCGGTTCATGCTGATGCCCATGGCGGCCACCTTGCCTTCTTTTTTGAGGTCTTCCACGGTCCGCTGCCATTCCTCCCGGGAGGCCCAGGTGTCGTCCCAGGTGTGGAACTGCATCAGGTCGATGCGTTCCACCCCGAGGTTTTTGAGTGTTTTTTCGGTGTACTCCCGGATATGTGCAGCAGGATAGGACTCCTCAAAAGAGTAGGTCGGCCTGGCCGGCCACTTGAAATTCTTTGGGGGAATCTTGCTGGCGGCGTATAATTTCCGGTCCGGGTGCCGGCGAACAAGCTTTCCCAGCAGGCGTTCACTATGGCCTTCCCCGTATCCCCAGGCGGTATCGAAAAAGGTCACTCCCTGCTCCACGGCAAGGTCCAGGGAACGCTCGGACTGACGGTCATCAGAACCCTTCCAGCCTCCCATACCCCACATGCCATAGCCGATTTCACTTACCTTCCAAGCGGTGGTTCCAAAATCCCTGTAATGCATTATTATGACTATTTTTGGTTATGGTTTACCCTCCTTCAGCCTCTTTTCAAAACAAAGGCTGTTGCTGACCCCGACATAGGGTCCGTAATTCTCCGTTCGCCGGTAACCATGCTTCCGGTATAACCCAATCGCCTCCGGTTGCCTGCGGCCTGTTTCCAGGATAATTCGGGAAT
Organism: Robiginitalea sp.; assembly: GCA_033719735.1. GTDB lineage: Bacteria > Bacteroidota > Bacteroidia > Flavobacteriales > Flavobacteriaceae > Robiginitalea. The sequence goes on from JAWWDW010000273.1 coordinate 1,669, forward strand.
AGCCGTCCTCAGAAGCCCATTGTTCCAATTCCAACAGCAGCTTTCCGGCCAGGCCACCACCCCGATATTCCGGCAAGGTAAACATCCGCTTTACTTCTAGGGTATCTAATTTAAATTCTTTAAGTGCCCCACATCCCACAACCTGTCCATCCACCAACCCAAGGACAACCCGGTCCAAACCTTCAAGGCCGTTGAACTGATGGTAAAAAGCGTGCTGGGACCCGTCACGTTCGGCCAGTTCGGAATCAAGCAGGGCAACCAACTTTTGGAACCCCTTATCCCCCGAGTCTGTATGGATGAATGCTGTCCGTGATTGCGCCATTGCTTTCAGCCTAATTGAAGTCCGCTACGTCTGACCCAAAAATAGGCAAATACCAGGTTTGGTACCCAGCAGAGCCAGGCGACGATCCGGTAGGCGACCAGGAATTCCCCGAAAACCAGGATCAGCAACGGCATCCAGACACGAAGCATGACGGCAGCAAAGCAGGCGGCAAAGCTGTAAATCATATAACCCTCGTGCTTGGTAAGGTCCGAGGCCCGCACCGCCAGGTAGGCCCTGACGGTAAAATAGATCCAGCTGAGGCCGAGGAGCAAAAACCCAAGGCCTGCCACCCATCCCCCTGTGGCAAAAAATGCCAGATACACCCCGCAGGCAGCGCTGGCAAGGGCAGAAACCACATACACCCTTCCAAAACGCCGGTGCCATTTGAGGTACCGCCTGCGCAATTCCCTGCTAAACTGGGTCCATCCGGTAAGGAGGGAAATGCCGCCAAAGGAAATATGCCCGTAAAATGCGATGTTCCAGAGGGGGCTGTCGAGGATTTCAGGCGTTTTTGTACCGAGCAAACCCAGGTCCGGCGGGCCCAGCAGGTAGAACAACGGGTAGAACCCGATGGCGATGGCCAGCATGCCGAAGGCCACCCAGGCGAATTTGTTGGTTCTTGGTGTCATCTTCTATCCTAAATCATTCCGCTACCGGTACCTCCAGCTTTTAAGGTCGGCCCCCGGGGGAGCGGATTCGGCGATCCGCGCCATGATCTTCGGCACGTACATGCTGTTGTAGCGGAGCCTGCTTAGGTGGTTCGGCAATTCCGGGTCCCCGTTCCAGCAGTGCTCGGCCCGGTCCCCGTAAAGGACTTCCCCCTCGTAATACGGATCGGTGGTCTGCTCCAGGAAATCCTCCATCAGGTATACGGCGTTGTTCAGGTAGTAATTGTCCATATCCCCGCAGTAGATGTGGATTTTCCCCCGGAGCTTCGGCCCCAGTTTTTCCCAGTCCCGTTCCAGGATATAGCGAAGGTCATAGTTTTCCCTCCAGTATTCAGCCACCTGTGGGTTGATCTCCCCGGTTTCCTTGTCCCAGCTCCGCTGGGGATAGCCCTCCGGCCCCTGGGGGGAATAGGTGGCTTCCCAGATGTCCCACTGCTGCCCGGACCGGCTCTTGTCTCCCAGGGCCAGCTCCAACTGGTTGTATTCCCGCACCGTGGTCTGCACATGCCCCAGGTAATCCCGGTGGGCCGGTACTTCCAGGGGTTTGTGTGCACTGGGATACCAGTAGGCATTCGCATCTTCATAGATGTCAGTAAGGCAATAGGCCCTGAAATCAATCGGGTCCGGGCAGGCCGCAAAGCAGCCATTGTACTCCTCCGGGTATTTTACCTGTACGGCCAGGGCTTCCCAGCCGCCGGTGGACCCCCCGTACAGGAAACGCGCCCAACCCTCCCCGATGCCCCGGAATTCTTTTTCTATGTAGGGGATGAGTTCGTGGGTGATGGCATCCCCGTAGGGTCCCTGGCTGGCGGAATTCACTGCATAGGAATCGTCGTAATAGGGCGTGGGGTGCTGGATCTCGATGATCAGGAAGCGGGGAAACTCAGGCGAAGTCCACCGCTGGTAAAATTCATAGGCCTCCTGTTGCTGTATGATGTTGTAGCCTTCCACTCCGAATCGCTCCGAATACTCCGGCTTCAGGTTGGGGTCCGGCGGTTCGGTGCGAAACCCGCCAAAATCCGAGGGGAAATGCCCGTGGAAC
>JAWWDW010000274.1:0-3696 GCA_033719735.1 Robiginitalea sp.
AGTGGGCCCACCCGGTTCGAAAAATCGGGTTCCGGCCGCTGCTGAGGCGGTTTACCCCGAGGTACTACCTGGTATACGCAGAACGCACATCCTGACAGCTTCCCGTATCTTTGACCATATTTACAGCTTATGAATCCGGAGGAAGCCAGGATACTGATCGTCATGCCCGTGCACAACGAGGCCGGGCACCTGCACTCCTGCCTGGAATCCTTCGTGGGGCAAACCCGCCCCCCGGACTCCCTGAGGGTGGTCGATGACCACAGTTCGGATACCACGGCGGATATCGTCCGGGAATACGCTGCAAAGCATCCCTGGATCGAGCTTGTAACGCGCAGGTCCTCCCCTGAGCGCCAGCCCGGGGCCAAGGTAGTTGCAGCTTTCCAGGCCGGCCTCCCGGATGATTGGGAACACTATGACTATATCGGGAAATTCGACGGGGACATCATCCTGCCACCGGATTACTTTAAAAAAATCCTGCAGTCCTTTGCTTTAGAACCTGCCCTGGGCATTTGCTCCGGTTTGCTGTATATCGATAAAGAGGGACAGTGGGTCTACGAACCCATTGCAGATCAGTCCCATGTACGGGGTCCCGTCAAATTCTACAGGCGGGAATGCTTCCGGGAAATCGGCGGCCTTCGGCCATTTATCGGCTGGGATACAGCCGATGTGTTGCTGGCCCGCTTTTATGGGTTTGAGACCGGAACCCGCAAAGACCTCATCGTGAAACACCTCCGACCCACGGGAAGCGGATATTCCGCAGCGAATGCCCGCTTGCAGGGCCTGGCCCTCTACCACCTGCGGTACGGCTGGCTCCTCGGCGGGATTGCGGCTTTAAAAATGGCCCTCAGACGTAAGAAACCCCTGTTGCCATGGCATGCCCTGACGGCTTATATCCGCGCCTATGCGGGTGGCAAACCCCGGATCCTCAACCGGGAGCAGGGCCGTTTCGCCCGAAAATGGCGCTGGAAAGGGGTGTACAACCGCCTACTTAAGGGCCTCTGAGACCGGTAATCCGGTGGCACCACTTGGATAGGCCGTACCCAGCAGCACGGCTAGGGTCGGTGCAATATCCCGTATATAGGTCCTCCGCGTCAAACTCCCCTTATGTATTCCCTTGCCAAAGAAGATCAGGGGTACATGGGTATCGTAGATATAGGGGGATCCATGGGTTGAACCCGTAGGGCCATAATCAGGGGTAGCGGGTGCAGGGACGATGAGCACGTCCCCGGAACGCTTCTGGTGATATCCGTTCTGAAGGATGGCAGCCATGCCTTCGGTATATTCGGTATTGCGCATCTGATACCCGGTATAGACTTCCTGGATATCGTCATACCTGAGCAGCTCGGCGGCAAGGGTCTCCTGTACCTCCCTGGCAGAAAGGTCGAGGCTTTGCAACACCTGGTGATCCAGAAAAATCTGGGAATTCGATGAGGCCCGGACGATATCGGTATTCCCATAGCGGAACTGTACAAATTCCCTGAATTTTGTGCCGGTCTCCCCTGTATTTTGATATCCTGCCGGGACTTTTAGGTCCTGCAGGTAGGAGGGCACCTGTCCAGCGCCGTGGTCGGCTGTCAAAAAAATAGTGTACTCCCCCTGCCCCACGTTGCGGTCCAGGTATTTTAAAAGCCGTTCCAGGTCCTGATCCAGGCGGAGATACGTGTCCTGCACTTCTTTGGAATTGACCCCGAACTTATGTCCGACATAATCGGTGCTTGAAAAACTGATCGCGAGGAAATCCGGGATAATGTCGGCTCCAAGCTCCTCTGCTTCAATAGCCTTCAGGGCAAAATCCAGGGTCAGGCTGTTCCCAAAAGGGGTAGCCCGCAGGATGTCAAAATTCCCATTCGCTTCCCAGAGCGCGGGAAGGTCATGGGGAAAAACGGGGGCCGCTTCCCCCTGGAAGGGGCTCTCATAAGGCACATCGTCCAGGCCACTTTCCGCATAGGTGTTGATATCCCGCAGGGTTTCCCAGGGAATTCGGTACGCTTCCACGGCATCTGATTCATTGAAGTCTGCCACCCAGGCAGGAAGGGTATCCATATAGAAGGAGCTGCTGACCCAGTTCCCCGTTTCCGCGCCCTCATACCAGTAGGCCGCATTGGCAAGGTGTCCGCCTGGCAACACGGCGCCCCGGTCCTTTAGGGCAATGGCAATTACCTTCGAGCGCCGCTGGTGGTGCAGCCTGAGTTGATCGGTTATGGTCGTTACCTCCAATCGGTGGGGGGAGTGTTTCCCCGCATCTGAGGCCGTACCGACAGAGGTTTGGGAGGCGTCCCCCACACAATAGACCGATCCCCCGGTCTCCTTGTCAAACCAGTTATTCCCAATGATGCCATGGCGCGACGGGGTTGTCCCCGTATAAACAGAGGCATGGCCCGGGCCCGTGCTGGTAGGTGCATAGTTGAAATGATGGTCCCGGCAGTTGAAGCCTTCCCCTACCAGGCGTTTAAACCCACCTTCCCCGTACTGGTTCCAGAAACGCGTCAGATAATCGAACCTCATCTGGTCTACGACTATCCCGACAACCAGGCGGGGGGGATCCTCGAAGCTGGGTGCCCCAGGTCCCGGAGTGGTTTCCCGAATGGTGACCTGAGCCCAGGTAGCAAAAGATGCCGACAGCATCAAGGTCAGCAACCATCCATGAGGTGAGCGGATTTTTAATCTCATATGCACAATGCTTTGCATCCAAAATTACGTATTAATGGAAATGGGCAAAGCCCGCAAGGTTAAAAGAACATGAATATTCTTATTTTTACCGGAACAAGGGCAAAGCCATCTGAATGAACTACCTTTCCGCTATCGGAAGTTATGCCATCATGGTCCGGGAGGTTTTTAAAAAACCCACCAAATGGACCATCATGAAATCCCTGATCCTCAAGGAAATCGACGAGTTGATCTACGGGTCCATGGGGATCATCATTTTTATCTCCTTCTTTATCGGAGGGGTGGTCGCCATACAGACCGCCCTGAATATCAGCAACCCCCTTAGTCCACGTAACCTTATTGGGTTTGCCACCCGCCAATCGGTCATCCTGGAATTTGCCCCCACCTTCACCTCCATCATCATGGCGGGAAAAGTGGGTTCCTATATCACCTCCAGCATCGGGACGATGCGGGTGACCGAACAGATCGACGCCCTGGAGGTAATGGGGGTAAACTCCCTGAATTACCTGGTCTTCCCAAAGATCATCGCCATGCTTTTCTATCCTTTTGTGGTGGCCATTGCCATGTACATCGGGATCCTTGGTGGTTGGATTGCCGGTGTTTTCGGAGGGTTCAGTTCCAGTGCGGATTTTGTGGAAGGATTGCAGCTGGATTTTATCCCCTACCACGTAACCTATTCGTTTATCAAATCGATCGTCTTTGCATTTATCATTGCAACGGTGCCTTCCTATCACGGGTATTATATGAAAGGGGGCGCCCTTGAAGTGGGGAAAGCTGCCACGGTCTCCTTTGTATGGACCAGCGTGGTGATCATCATCCTGAATTATATCCTGACCCAATTAATGCTCGGATAACATGATCGAAGTAAAGGACCTCCATAAATCTTTTGACGACACTCCCGTACTGAAGGGAATCAGTACCGTATTCGAGCGGGGCAAGACCAACCTGATCATTGGGCAGAGCGGGTCGGGAAAGACGGTATTCATGAAGTGTCTCCTCGGGCTTATCACGCCGGACAAAGGGACCATC
>JAWWDW010000275.1:0-3690 GCA_033719735.1 Robiginitalea sp.
ACTCCCGTGTCTTCGCCCACTGGCTTGGGGGCCGTAATCGCCTTGGACATCCGGGCCTCCGAACCGGGGGTCTCCGCCGCCGCCACTCGGCCGGCCAGACGCCGTGCCACGGCCGACGCGAAGCCGGGCGAGCGATCCATCAAAGAGGAGAAGGCCGACGCGCCCATCGCCTATTATGAGGGCAGGGAAGTCACCAAGGGCAAAGGACGGTTCGGGCCCTACATCAAATGGGACGGCATGTTTATCAATGTCAACAAGAAATACGATTTTGATGACCTCAGTGAGGCAGACATTGCCGAACTCATCGAGGCCAAAAAGAAAAAGGAGGCGGAAAAGCTCGTTCGCGAGTGGCCCGAAGAAAAGATCCGGATTGAAAAAGGCAGGTGGGGAAGGCATCAGATCATCAAGGGAAGGACCCGCGTGGACCTCAGCAAGGATGTGGATCCCCTGGAGGTCAGCCTGGAACAGGCACAGGAACTCCTGGCTAAGAAAAAACCGAAAAAGCGCACCAAATAGGCAGGGCGAGGGCACATGGCTTTTGACTTTTTAAAACCGGTAGGACAGCGCGTTCTTGCGCATTGTGAACTACTGCCACCCCAGGCACTGGGGCAGGTTATCTACAAGCATACCGAACAGGACGGCCTTCCGGTACTGGCCGGGGCCACCTTTGCCATTCTCGGGGTCTACGAGTCCCGCAATGCCTTTGAAAAAAAGGCACACCGGCTGAACCTGGATGAAATCCGGATACAGCTCTACAAACTGATGCACGGCAACTGGGACGACTCCATCATTGACCTGGGGGATATCGAGGAAGGGGAGACCGTTGAGGACACCTACTTCGTCCTGAAGGAAGTCTCGGCAGGACTGCTGGAGGAAAAAATCATACCTATTATAATAGGTGCCACCCAGGACCTTACTTTTCCAGCCTACCGCGCCTTTGACGGGATCCGGGATATGATCAACCTGGTATCGGTGGACTCCCGTTTTGATTTCGGGGTGGAAGATGAGCTGATTTCCTCCGGGACCTACATGAGCAGGATCATTACCGACAAGCCCAACAACCTCTTCAATTTCTCCAACATCGGATACCAGACGTATTTCAATGCCCAGGAGGAGATCGACCTGATGGACCGGCTCTTCTTCGATGCCTACCGGCTGGGGGAAATTGCTCCGGATGTTTCCCTTTCGGAACCGGTCCTGCGGAATGCACACCTGGTCAGCATCGACGCCAGGGCTGTCCGGGCCAGCGAGATGGGACAGGCGGATGCCTTTTCCCCCAATGGGTTTACCGGACGGGAGATTTGCGCCATTACCCGGTACGCCGGGATGGGCGATGCCATTTCCCTGTTCGGCATATTTGAAATCGAAAACAACATGCAATCCTTCCAGCTGGTCGCGCAGATGATCTGGTACTTCATGGAAGGGCATAATTTCCGGGTGGCCGAACGACCTTCAGAATCGGACCCCGACTTCACCAAATACCTGGTTCCCTGTGAATCCGAGGAACTGGTCTTCTTCAAAAGTGCCCTGACGGGCCGGTGGTGGGTAGAAGTTCCAAACCTTCCCGCCCCGTATACTAAATCAAATACACCCGCGTTATTACCATGCACCGGTCAGGACTATTTGGACGCTTGCGATCAAAAAATTCCGGAACGGTGGTTTAAAGCATACCGCAAGGGCTTTAACTAAACCAAATTTATTTACGGCCAGCGGGCAGTTTCGTACAATAAATTATTCAATTTTCAGTTTTAGTGAATAATCATTGACATTACTGACTCTCAGTCTTAATTGAAATTAACCTAACGTATGAAAAAGCTATTGTTATCATCTATAGCGTTTGTTTTTTTGCTCAGCAGCTGTGGTTCGAAGACCAGGGGTGAACTGGTCGGAGTGCAGGGCAAGAAATGGCACCCAGAAAAACCCTACGGGATGGAGCTCATTCCAAGGGGCGCTTTTATTATGGGTAAGAGTGAAGAAGACATGGCAGATGCATTCAATGCCCCCACCAAGACCGTTACGGTCCGTTCCTTTTATATGGACGATACGGAAATCACCAACAGTGAGTACCGTCAGTTTGTGGAGTGGGTGAAGGATTCTGTCGTGCGCACCAAGCTCGCCATCCTTGTCGATGAGCTCGGGATTGGTCCTGAAGAAGACGGGATCGGACGCTATGCCTTCAAGGATGCAGACACGGCAAACCTTTCTGTATATGACAAGTACATGCTTGACAACTACGTGGGCATGAGCGACAACTACTACGAGGGCCGCTCCCTGAACTGGGATGAAGACCTGGTCTGGGACACTTCCGATTACCCGGATGAGTATTACGCGGAGATCATGGTCGATTCCATGTACCTTCCCGAGGAGGAATCCTATAACGGGCAGCGTACCCTGGACGTACAGAAACTGAAGTACAGCTATACCTGGATGGATATTGAAGCTGCTGCGCGTTCCAAGGACGGGCGCCGCCGCGATTTCATCCGCCAGGAAGAAATCCAGATCTATCCGGATACCACCGTATGGATCCGGGATTTTGAATATTCCTACAACGAACCCATGCACAACGACTACTTCTGGCACGATGCGTACAGCGACTACCCGGTAGTGGGTGTTTCCTGGTCCCAGGCCAAGGCTTTCTGCCACTGGCGTACCAAATTCAAGAACGACGACCAGCGGGATCGCGGCAAGCAATTTGTCAACCAGTTCCGCCTGCCCACCGAGGCAGAGTGGGAATACGCCGCCAGGGGTGGTATCGAAGGAGGCACCTACCCGTGGGGAGGTCCTTATGTGATCAGCGATACAGGATGCTTTATGGCCAACTTCAAACCCCAGCGCGGGGATTATGCCGCGGATGCAGCGCTTTACACCGTGGAGGCCAAGTCCTATGAACCCAATGATTTCAACCTGTATAACATGGCAGGGAACGTGGCGGAATGGACCAGTTCCAGCTACTATCCTGGGTCCTATATGTACGCCTCCACGATGAATCCGAACGCGGATTCGAAGGACAACAACAGAAAAATCATCAGGGGAGGATCCTGGAAGGATGTAGCATACTTCCTGCAGGTGAGTACCAGGGATTACGAATACAAGGATTCTGCCCGTAGCTACATCGGTTTCAGGACCGTACAGGATTATATGGGAGAAGAGGATTCTACCCAGTAATACTATAGATCAGGTATCCTATACAATTTCAACAATAACCAAATTCGCAATTTTTAACTTTAAACTTAACTATTTAAATCCTCAATTATGGCACAGTCTAAATCAACAAAAAAGCTCTTTAACATGGCCTACGGCCTGGGTGCTTCGGTGGTAATTATCGGAGCCCTGTTTAAAATCCTGCACTGGGAGTTCGGCCCCTTGACCGGAGGCCTCCTGCTGGCAATCGGTCTGATTACCGAGGCCCTTATTTTCGCAATCAGTGCATTTGAACCGGTAGAAGACGAATACGATTGGTCTCTGGTGTACCCCGAACTCAACGGAGCTGCTACCAGCGGACGCAAGAACGAAGCTGCTGAAGCAAAAGAAGCCGAAGGCCTGCTTTCCATAAAGCTGGATGAGCTTATGAAAGAAGCAAACATCGATGCTGAGCTTATGACCAGCCTCGGAGAGAGCATCCGCAATTTCGAAGGAGCTGCCAAAGGTATTGCCCCGACCGCTGATGCGATCCAGCACACCAAGAAATAC
>JAWWDW010000276.1:0-3682 GCA_033719735.1 Robiginitalea sp.
GACCGGGTTCGGGAGGCAGTGGCAGAGGAGAATGCGGGGGTGCTGGTGCTGGCTGTGGCCACGGAAGCCGATATCAACGAACTGGAAACCTACGAGGAGCGGCAATTGTTCCTGGAAGACCTGGGTCTGGATGAACCGGGATCTTCGAAACTGATCCGTGCTGCCTATCAGCTCCTGGACCTGCAAACCTACTTTACCGCAGGGGAGAAGGAAGTCCGGGCATGGACGATTCCGGTAGGGGCCACGGCGCCCCAGGCCGCCGGGGTGATCCATACGGACTTTGAAAAAGGATTTATCCGGGCTGAGGTTATTTCCTTTGGCGATTATGAGGCTTATGGGAGTGAGGCCAAGGTTCGGGAGGCCGGAAAGATGCGGATTGAGGGAAAGGAGTACGTGGTTCAGGACGGGGATGTGATGCATTTCCGTTTCAACGTCTGACCAGGACCTATTCGGGGGGTGCCAGGCCCTTCACTATCAACATTTGCGGGCTTTTATTGTTAATTACTTTAACGTTGCCTGATTTTGATTTCTTAACCTAAATTTTATATTAGCAGGGGTAACTCCCTATTTATGGCAAAAACGCAGTATACAGAAGAGAATATCCGATCCCTTGACTGGAAAGAGCATATCCGGATGCGACCCGGGATGTACATAGGAAAGCTCGGGGATGGATCTTCACATGACGATGGCATCTACATCCTTTTGAAGGAAGTAATAGACAACTGCATCGATGAATTCGTGATGGGGGCCGGGAAAACCATCGAAATATCCATCAAGGAGGACCGGGTGACCGTGCGGGACCACGGACGTGGGATTCCATTGGGAAAGGTGGTTGATGTGGTCTCAAAAATGAATACGGGCGGGAAATACGACACCCGCGCCTTTAAGAAATCCGTCGGGCTCAACGGCGTGGGTACCAAGGCGGTCAACGCCCTCTCTTCCTACTTCCGGGTGGAGTCCAACCGGGACGGGCAGTCAAAATCCGCCGAATTTGAACGGGGGGAACTCAAGGAGGAAGAATTCCTGGAGGAGACCTCCCGAAAAAGGGGTACCAAGGTTTCCTTTGTCCCCGACGACCAGATCTTTAAAAAGTTTCGGTATCGCAACGAGTACGTGGAGCGGATGTTGCGAAACTACGTCTACCTGAACCCGGGGCTGACGATCCTGTTCAACGGGGAAAAATTCCATTCCGAAAATGGGTTGAAAGACCTGCTGGAGGATTACAACAACCCGGAGGACTTCCTGTATCCCATCATCCACCTCAAGGGAGATGATATTGAAGTGGCCCTGACTCATAGCAGAACCCAGTACAGCGAGGAATATCATTCGTTTGTAAACGGGCAGTATACCACCCAGGGCGGGACCCATCAGTCTGCCTTCAGGGAAGCCCTTGTCAAGACCCTAAGGGATTTTTACGGGAAGAATTACGACGCGTCGGACATTCGCAAAAGCGTTATTTCGGCCATTTCCATCAAGGTCATGGAGCCGGTCTTTGAGAGCCAGACCAAAACCAAGCTTGGCTCTACCGACATGGGTGGGGATTTACCAACGGTTCGAACCTATGTGAACGATTTTGTCGGCCGCAACCTGGACAATTTCCTGCACAAAAACCCTGAGACGGCTGAAAGAATCCAGAAAAAGATCGTCCAGGCGGAAAAAGAGCGTAAAGAGCTTTCCGGGATCCGGAAACTCGCCCGGGAGCGTGCAAAAAAGGCCAGTCTACACAACAAAAAGCTTCGCGATTGCCGGATTCACCTTGGGGATATGAAAAAGGACAGGCGCCTGGAGACCACCCTGTTCATCACGGAGGGGGATTCCGCTTCCGGCTCTATCACGAAATCCAGGGATGTCAACACCCAGGCGGTATTCAGCCTGAGGGGCAAGCCGCTCAATTCCTATGGGATGAGCAAGAAAATCGTCTACGAGAACGAGGAGTTCAACCTGCTGCAGGCGGCCCTGAACATCGAAGATTCCATCGAGGACCTGAGGTACAACAACATCGTCATCGCCACGGACGCAGATGTGGACGGGATGCACATCCGCCTGTTGCTGATTACCTTCTTTTTGCAGTTCTTCCCGGAACTCATCAAGGAAAACCACCTCTATATCCTGCAAACCCCCCTGTTTCGGGTTCGCAACAAAAAGGAAACGATTTACTGCTATAGCGAAGAGGAAAAAAAAGAAGCCATTGCCAAACTGTCCGGAAAGCCTGAAATAACCCGTTTTAAAGGGCTGGGAGAAATCTCCCCGGATGAATTCAAACATTTTATCGGGGATGATATCCGCCTGGAACCCGTGATGATGGACAAGGCCATTTCCGTGGAAGAATTGCTGAAATTCTACATGGGCAAGAATACCCCGGACCGGCAGGGATTCATCATAGAAAACCTCAGGGTTGAGTTGGATCTGGTGGAAGAAAACCAAATGTAAAAGCCCCGGTGCTTTGCTTTTATGGAAGAAAACGGATCAGGAAACGAGTCACAGCAGGAAGAGCACAATGAAGAAGCGCTGACCCGTGTTACCGGCATGTACAAGGACTGGTTTCTGGATTACGCTTCGTATGTAATCCTAGAACGGGCCGTGCCGGCCATTGAAGACGGGTTCAAGCCTGTACAGCGCCGGATTATGCATGCCCTGAAGGAATTGGACGACGGGCGCTACAACAAGGTTGCAAATGTGGTGGGCCACACCATGCAATACCACCCACATGGAGATGCCAGCATAGCAGATGCCATGGTGCAGCTGGGGCAGAAAGACCTGTTGATCGATACGCAGGGAAACTGGGGGAATATCCTCACAGGGGATGGTGCGGCCGCGCCCAGGTATATTGAAGCCCGCCTCTCCAAATTTGCCCTGGAGGTCGTGTTCAGCCCGAAGATCACCGAATGGCAGCTCTCCTATGACGGACGGAAAAAGGAACCCGTCCACCTTCCGGTCAAGTTCCCCTTGCTGCTGGCCCAGGGGGCCGAAGGGATTGCCGTGGGGCTTTCCACCAAGATCCTGCCGCACAATTTCAACGAGCTGATAGATGCCTCCATCAAGCACCTGAGAGGGAAGCGGTTTACCATATATCCGGATTTTCCCACTGCGGGTATCATCGATATTTCCAACTATAACGACGGGGTGCGTGGCGGTAAGGTCCGGGTGCGGGCGCGGATTACCCAGGAAGATAAGAATGTACTGAAAATAAGTGAGATACCTTACGGAACCAACACTTCCAGTTTAATAGACTCCATCCTCAAGGCAAACGACAAGGGGAAGATCAAAATCAAGAAGATCGAAGACAACACCGCTGCCGAGGTGGAAATCCTGGTCCACCTGCCGGGTGGGATCTCCCCGGACAAGACCATCGATGCCCTGTATGCCTTTACGGCCTGTGAGACCTCAATCTCGCCCCTTGGATGCGTCATTGAAGACAACAAGCCGCTGTTCCTGGGGGTCAGTGAGATGCTCCGACGTTCCACGGACCACACCGTGGAGATGCTCAGGGCCGAGCTGGAAATTCAGCTGTCGGAGTTGGAGGAGCAATGGCATTTCGCCTCCCTGGAGCGCATCTTTATTGAAAACAGGATCTATCGGGACATCGAGGAAGAAGAAACCTGGGAAGGGGTGCTCAAAGCGATCGACAAGGGGCTGAAACCCCATACGAAGCACCTGAAAAGGGCCGTCACCCAGGAGGATA
>JAWWDW010000277.1:0-3636 GCA_033719735.1 Robiginitalea sp.
CCGTCCCTGTGCCGGGAAGTAGGGGTTTCCCGTTGCATTCAGCCTGGTTCTTCGCCACCATGCCTTCACTATGAAGAAAGAAGTGAATCTAAGCGGCGGAATCGATCTTGATGCGGCGGTTGACAATTCCGAAAAACGGATCGACGGCCGCAAACCCGACGCAGCAGGTATTGCGCCCAGTTCTGGAAGACGGCCCCGTTCCCGCCATAGGTGATCAACTCCTCCGGATGTTGGGCCACCCTCGGATCGAGGTTGTTCTGTATCATCAGCATGATGGCTGCGGCCGTGGCGCTCCTGGCGGGATATTGGGAAACCGGGCGGGCATACATCGGGTAATCCGGCTTGAACCGGTACATGTAGATACGGCCAAAGGTGTGCAGTTCTTCCAGGAATTCCGGCCCCAGTTCCGGATGCCATTCCTTTGGGAAATAGCGCAGGGCATTGCGGAGAGCGAGTTTTTTTTCCGCTTCGCTGAGGATGTCCTTGCGCACCGGGGCATGGGAGAGGCTTTCATCCCGACGCTGCGCCGGGGGCAGTGTTGCAGGGATTCCCTGCCGGATGCTGTTTCTGAAGGTATTCAGGTCTGTGGCGGTCTTCATGCTATCGGGGTTTGTCCAGGACACACTCCCCGTTCTTCCAAACGTAAGCCGGCCGGAGTTGTCCCTGATGATACAGGATTTCATTGAAATGGTCTGAAGGGAAAACCGTCAGGTCCCCCTTCATCCCTGCCTGTAGGCGGCCCCGGTCAGCCAGCCCCAGCGCTTTGGCACCCCGGCAGGTAATCCCGGCAAGGACTTCCGTGTTGGTGAGTTTCTCAAAGGTGCCCAGCAGGGAAGCCTGTGTAAGCAGGTCGCCCATGGGTGCTGAACCCGGGTTGTAATCACTGGCGATTGCCAGGCAGGCGCCCGCGTCCAGCAGGGAGCGGGCAGGGGTGAAGTCGCACCCGAGGCCGATGCTGGCCCCGGGTAGTGCGGTGGCAACTACATCGCTTTGGGCCAGGGCCTGGATTTCCGCCGGGCCACTGGCCTCCAGGTGGTCCGCACTTAGGGCACCACAGGAAATGGCCACTTCGCTGCCTCCAACGGTAAACTGGTCGGCATGCAGGGTAAGTTCAAAGCCCATGGCCTTGCCGGCCCTGAGGTACGGGATGATTTCATTAGGTGAAAAGGCGCTTTCTTCCACAAAGGCATCCAGGCGCCGGGCAAGGCCTTCTTCGAGGATGACAGGCAGGAGTTCCTCCAGGATCTGTTCCAGGTATTCCTTTTTTGACCCTTTGAAATCCCTGGGGAGTGTGTGGGCGGCCAGGCAGGTGGGAATGAGGTCCATGGCAGTTTTACTTCCCGCGGAGCGGATCACCCGTAACATTTTCAATTCGGATTCGGGGCTCAGGCCGTAGCCACTTTTTACTTCCAGGGTCGTGATCCCGGCATGGAGGAATTTTTCAATGCGCTCCAACAACAGGGCTTCGAGGGATTCCGGGGTTGCACTTCGGGTGTGTTGAACGGTGTCCCAGATACCCCCTCCTGCCCTGGCGATCTCCAGGTAGGTGCTGCCGCTGTTTCGAAGGGCGTAATCCCGGGCCCGGCTGCCCGCAAAACAACTATGGGTATGCGCATCTATCAGCCCCGGAAGGCCAATGGCAGGTTCCTGGATTTCATAGATGGAAGCCCTTGCATCCCCGGCTTCCTTCCGAAGATGGGCATAGGGACCGACCTTTTCGATTTGCCCGTTTTTAAAGAGGATGCCCGCATCCCGGATTACGGGCATTTGGGAATCCCTGAGCGGGCCTTTGTCGGGCAGCCCTTCCATGGTGAGCAATTGGGTAAAGGGCCCAACCAGCTGGCAGGTAGCATCTTCTTGGGTGGCGGAATGCTGCATGGGATCAGAAGTTTTCGAAAACGGCCTCAAACGGGGTCTTTAAAGATACTTTTTCCTTTTCGGAAACGGAATTCAGCAAGCGGATGAGTGCTCCGTTGCGGATCAGCCCGATGCCCTTTTCGATGTCTGTGGCGAATACCCGGTCTTTCGTGGCAAAGGAAATCTGGCTTCGCACCAGGGCGTGGGCCTTCTCCAAAAACCACCCTGATTTCAGGGGCTTTCGGTATTCAAACGCCTGGGCCGCGGTGAGGAGTTCAATCGCCAGGATCTTCTCCACGTTTTGAATCACCTGCAGGGCCTTGCGGCCGCTTATGGAGCCCATGCTTACATGGTCTTCCTGGCCCATGGAAGTGGGGATGCTGTCTGCGCTGGCCGGAAAGCAAAGGCCCTTGTTTTCGCTGGCCAGGGCCGCGGAGGTGTATTGCAGGATCATGTAGCCTGAATTCAGGCCGGTATCCTCCATCAGGAGTTGGGGCAGGTCCGTGTTGTTGCCCTCCAGTGCCAGGTAGATACGCCGGTCTGAAATATTGCCGATCTCCGAGGCAGCCAGGCAGGCGTAGTCAAGGGCCATCGCCAGGGGTTGGCCGTGAAAGTTGCCCCCGCTGATGGTAAGATCCTCCCCGATGATGACCGGGTTGTCGGTCACCGAGTTCAGTTCGGTCTCCAGCAATTCCTTCAGGTGCAGCCATGCATTCCGGGATGCCCCATGGACCTGGGGGATGCACCTCAGGGAATACGGGTCCTGCACCCGTTCACAGTCGATGTGGTCCTCCAGGATCTCTGAACCTTTGAGAAGGTTGCGGATCCGTTCTGCCACATGCTGGTTTCCCTTAAAAGGGCGGAGGTTGTGCAGGCTTTCGTGAAAGGGCTTTAGCGACCCCTGCAAGCCTTCCAACATCATGGCACCAATGATGTCTGCCTGGGAGAGGCAGCGTTGCATGCTCTCCAGGACCACCACCGCATGTGCCGCAATAAATTGTGTTCCATTGATAAGGGCAAGGCCTTCTTTAGGCCCCAGTTCGATGGGGGACAATCCCCGCTGTTGGAGCAGCTCCCCGGCAGGCTGTCGTTTTCCCAGGTGCGTAACCTCCCCCAGGCCTATAAGGGGAAGGAACAGGTGGGAGAGGGGGGCAAGGTCTCCGGAAGCCCCTACGGAACCCTGGGAAGGAACAACAGGGGTAACCCCTTCTTCGATATGCCACAGGATGCGCTCCAGGGTTTTTTCGGAAACCCCGGAAAACCCCTGGGCCAGGGCGTGGAGCTTCAGGATGAGCATCAATCGTGCAATTTCTTCATCAACGGGCGGTCCGACCCCAACACTGTGGCTTTTCAGGATGTTGGACTGGAGCTCGCGGGTATCCTCCGGGGTAATCCGGGTCGTACACAGGGGGCCGAAGCCGGTATTGACCCCGTATACAGGCGCCCCTTTGTCAACTATTTTCTGGACGATTTCCTGGCTGGACCGCACTTTTTTCCGGACTGCTCCCGGGAGGATTCCCCGGAATTCGTGCCGCGCCAACGCCAGTGCTTTTCCTGCCGTCAGATGATCTACGCCGTATGAAAAAACAGGAAGCTTTTCGGACATATCGGACATTTGTTAGTTAAATGTACGACAGATTATTGATACGTATTGATACAAATATTATCTTGATTAATACTTATGGATAATCAGATAGAACTTCGGCACCTGCGCTATTTCCGGGCCCTTTCGGAAACCCTAAATTTCCACAGGGCTGCGGAGCGGCTGCATATTTCCCA
>JAWWDW010000278.1:0-3629 GCA_033719735.1 Robiginitalea sp.
GTGAGGCCCTTTCCAGACCCCGTTGTCCTGTAATCCTCCGTATACATGATAGGGTTTTTGGTTGTCTACATTGATGGCGTAGAACTGCCCCACATTGGGCGTATTGTTCTTGATCCAGTGTTCTCCGGCATCATAGGAAATGTTCACCCCCCCGTCATTCCCATTTATCAGATGCCCCTCAAGCCCCGGATTGATCCAAAGGGCATGGTGGTCTGCATGTACATTGTCCCCGTTGACGGAGACAAAGGTCTTCCCGCCATCGTCAGACCTCAGCACAGGTACCCCGGCGATATAGATTTGCTCTTTGTCGTAGGGCGCTACGCGAATCTGTCCGAAGTAGTAACCATAGCTGTAGTAGAGGTCTTCCAGAAAGCCGTCATGGGTTTTCTTCCAGGTTTTCCCGCCATCATCGCTGCGGTAGACTTCGGCGCCTATTACAGGCGTATCGAACAGCAGGGAGTTGGCGTCTTCCAGGTAGGCTGCGAGGTCTGCGGGTTTGACCGTGCCACTCCGCACCATCTGCTTTACGTTGTCGGCCCTGTATTTTTCCTGGAACCCATTTGTCTTTAGGAAGTCGTTCAGTTTTTCATTGTCGAGTTCCAGGAACTCCCTGGCTGACATGGCTTTAAAATCCTCCTTTTGCAGTTTGTCCGGGTCTTCCTCCTCTTCGCCTTTGGGCCGCCTGAACTGGTTGTCCAAAATAGCATACAGGGTTCCGGAGTCCACGGCCGCCAGGCCAATCCTGCCTACGCCTTCTCCCGTGGGGAAGCCAGACCCCTCAACTGTAATCTTTTGCCAGGTATTTCCCCCGTCCGTGCTTTTGTAGATCCCTGACCCGGGTCCGCTTCCCTCGAAATTCCACGCTTTGCGGTCGCGCTGCCATGCCGCTGCATAAAGCACCTGAGGATTATCCGGGGAGGCCACAAGGTCGATCACCCCGGTATTTTCATCCACAAAAAGGGTCCGCTTCCAGGTTGTGCCCCCGTCTGTGGATTTATACACGCCCCGTTCGGAATTCGGGGAATACAGGTGCCCCGCAACGGCCACGGTTACTTCTTCCGGGCGATCCGGGTGGATGAGGATCCTCCCGATGTGGTGGGAATCCGGAAGGCCAGAAAAGGTCCAGGACTTCCCCTTGTCGGTGGATTTGTAAATCCCGATGCCCGCATAGGAGGAGCGTGAGGAATTGTTTTCCCCCGTGCCGGCATAAATGGTCCCGGTGGGCCAGTGGACGGCGATGTCCCCGAGATTCTGGGTAGGGGAGTTGTCCATTACGGGCTCGAAGGAAGTCCCATTATTCCCGGTATACCACAGACCTCCGGAAGCATAGGCAACATAGAATTCAGAGGGTTTTTCAGGGTTGGCCTCGATATCGACCACACGACCGCTCATTACGGAAGGCCCGATGTTTTCCAGCCGCAGGTTTTTGACCAGGGAATTCCTTTTTATCTGCTCCTGCACCTGCAGAGCTTCCAGGACTTCACGGGCTTCGGTGGCGGGGGGTTGGGCCGTCAGTGCGGACAAGCAGCAAATTACAGTGAACAGGGGCAGTAGTGTTCGAATCATAACGGGTGAAATTTTTTGATCTTGAAGGGATTTTTTAAAATACGTTTACAGGGGCTATATTTTTTTTGGTAATTTAGGAAGGATAAACCAACTAAACCAAAAATTATGGAAGAGTACTTACCCTTAATCATCCAGTTGCTCTCTGGGGCCCTTGGAGGCAACCTTGCCGGTAAATTATTCCAGAACCTTTCCCTCGGGACACTGGGGAATTCCATCTCCGGAATCCTTGGCGGTGGCCTGGGCGGTTGGCTCCTGAGCATGGTGGGTCTCGGGGAACCGGAAGCCGGAATGGACCTGGGTTCCATCCTGGGGAGCATCGCCGGTGGCGGTGTGGGAGGTGGTGTTATCATGGCGGTTATCGGGGCCCTGAAAAAGGCCTTTGTGAAATAGCAGCCAGAATACCAACAGATCAATTAAAAAGGAGGTCTTCCTCCTTTTTTTTGTTCCTTTCGGATACCTACCTTTGGATAAAAGGTGATCCATGAAATACCATCCCATCGACTCGAGTCTTTTTGTGAAGAATCGCCAGAAGTTCATGGCGAGAATGAAACCCGCCAGCCTGGCCGTTTTTAATTCCAACGACATCTACCCGATCAGTGCTGACAGCACCATGCCGTTTCAGCAACACCGCGATATTTTTTACCTGAGCGGGGTGGACCAGGAGGAGAGTATCCTGCTGTTATTCCCGGAAGCCACGGATCCAAAACACAGGGAAGTCCTTTTTCTGAGGGAGACCAATGAACACATAGCGGTTTGGGAAGGGGAGAAACTCACCAAGGAACGGGCATTTGCAGTTTCCGGCATTAAGACGGTGTACTGGCTCAAGGATTTCGACAAGGTCTTTTTCGACCTGATGACCGAGGCGGACACCATTTATTTCAACACGAACGAACACTACCGGCAGGCGGTGGAAACCGAGACCCGGGAAGCCCGTTTTATCAAGGCCTGCAAAGAAAAATACCCGGCCCATATGACCGCGAAAAGCAACCCGATCCTACAGGAAATCCGGGGGGTGAAGGAGCCGGAAGAAATCGACCTGATGCGAACGGCCTGCGGGATCACCGAGAAGGGGTTCCGTCGCATCCTGAATTTTGTACGTCCCGGGGTATGGGAATACGAAATCGAGGCGGAGTACCTGCATGAATTCATCCGGAACCGGTCCAAGGGGTTTGCCTATACCCCCATCATTGCATCGGGCAACAATGCCAATGTGCTCCACTATATTGAGAACAACCAGCAATGCCGGGCGGGGGAGCTTATCCTCATGGACGTGGGGGCCGAATACGCCAACTACTCCAGTGATATGACCCGTACCATTCCCGTAGGGGGGCGTTTTTCAAAGCGGCAAAAAGAAGTCTACCAGGCTGTTTTGAGGGTGAAGGATGAAGCTACCAAAATGCTCGTTCCCGGCACGCTCTGGGCCGAGTATCACAAAGAGGTCGGCAACATAATGACTTCAGAACTGCTGGGGCTGGGCCTTTTGGATAAGGCCGATGTGCAAAATGAGGACCCGGACTGGCCTGCTTACAAGAAATACTTCATGCACGGCACCAGCCACCATATAGGACTGGACACCCATGACTACGGCGTCCTGAAGACCCCGATGAAACCCAACATGGTCTTTACGGTGGAACCCGGGATCTACATCCCGGATGAAGGCTTCGGCATCCGCCTTGAAGACGATGTGGTCATACAGGAAAAAGGCGCGCCTGTCAATCTGATGGAAAACATCCCGATTGAGGTGGAGGAGATTGAATCCCTGATGAATAAGGGATAGTTGGCAGTTGGCAGTCAGCAGGTTGAACCATTGGTGACCTAATTTCCGGTTTAAAGGAGATCGTAAATGAAATGCCTGTCACTTAAAAAAGTCATTTCGAAGGACTTCGACCGCAGGGAGAAGGATTGAGAAATCCCTCCAATGAGGTACAGTTTCTATCATGAGGTTTCTCACACCCTGAAGTTAGCACAGGGCTACTTCAGGGGTTCGAAATGACAGGTCTGTGTCCACGGTTCACCCGCCGAAGCTCCAGGGGAGCAAAGGTGGGGAGCCTTAAACGACCGGA
>JAWWDW010000279.1:0-3627 GCA_033719735.1 Robiginitalea sp.
CTCATTCTGCCTGTCAAAGGAATCCAGTTCGTTATAGATCGCCTGGACCTTATTCCGGATACTTACCAGCGCGTTGTCACGCTCGAATTCCGCATCCCGCAACTTGAACCTGGCGAGCTTCAGGGCGCCCCGCTCCTTCCTCAAAAACAGGGGCATCCGGAAAGTAACCCCGCCTTTGTACTGGGAGGTTTCAAAGGAATTGATGAGTTCAGGTGTTTCCGTAAGAAAGTTGTACTCCAGGTCGATTTGGGGCAGCAACTGGTTCACCTTGAGGTTCTTATCCACTTCAAGGCCCTGGATCTTATAGTCCAGTGAAAGGAGTTTGGGGTGGACTTCAAGGGCAAAACTATCCAGGGACTGCCCTGCAATTTCGAGGGCCTGGTCCACCATTGCAGCAGGTCGTAATTCCGGACGGACCTCCTCCTGTATCTCGATGGGGATGTTGTCATCCAGCCACAGGAAATTGGAGAGCTCCAAGGCAGTGTTTCGAAGTCGTACCTTCGCCTGCTCCAGGCCCAGGGCCCGGTTTTGCACCGCGATTCCCGCCTCTACGGTATCGATCGGGGCGATATCCCCGGCCAGGGCGCTTTCGCGGATTCCCTCAAACCGGATCTTTGCATTCTCTAAAAATTGAGCAAAAACGAGCTGGTCGCGGTAGGCCTGCAGCCAGTTGAAATAGGCCGCCGAGGCATCAAAAAGGATCTGGTTCACCAAAAGGTCCCGCTCGGCCTCGCTCTGCCTGGCGAAAAGTTTTGCCCGCTTCAGGGTGGCCATACGCTCATTGATCCAGAGGTTCCGGGCTACCGAAACAGAGACTCCCGCACTGAAAAGGCCATCAGTAGGCACAAACTCCGATGGGTCGAGGAATTCCCCCTCGTTCTGCTCAAACTGCCCTTTCAGCTCAATCCCATACCAGGTGGGGATTTTGAAGGTCGCATTCAGGCGGTCGTAGTACTCGGTCCCCTTGAATTCCTTCCGGTCGTAATCCACTTCCAGTTTGGGGTCAAACCCGCCGCGGGACTGCAGCAGGTTTGCATCCGCTGCGCCGATGACCAGGTTCGCCTGCCTTGCGACGGGGTGGAATTGCTTCACATAGGCCAGGTACTCCCTGAATCCCAACTCGAGGCTATCGGTCTGCTGAGCGGGCAGCAAGGTGACCATACACGTGATAAACAAGTATGTGATCCGGGTGCGCATGCTATTTCTTTGCAGTTTCAACTCCCTGATTTGGATTGTAGTAGTTCGGGGGAAAGCCATTGAGTTGCCTCCAGAGCTCAAACCAGATGGGCACATCTTCCAAAAGGGCAATGGTATTCGCCCCGGATCCCACGCGCAGGTCCTCCGGCCAGGGATGGTCCTCGGGGTCGGGTGCCAACAGGATCCGGTATTTGCCATTTGGGCTGATAAAGGTCTCTATGGCTACCACCTCGCCCCCATAGGTTCCATAGGACACATTCGGCCAGCCGCTGAAGATGATGGCAGGCCAGCCATCGAACTGAATCCGCACCTTCTCCCCGAGGTGGATAAGCGGGAGGTCTATGGGCTCCACAAAGGTCTCCACTGCCATGTCGTAATTGGCCGGCATAATATTGATGAGCTCATCCCCTTCCTTGAAGGTCTCTCCGATCCCCGCTCGCACGGCCTTGTTGATATAGCCATTTTGAGGGGCGCGGACGTAATACATCTGAGATCGCATCTCGTAATTAGCATATTCGTTCTCCAGCTTTGTGACCTGGGCCTGGGAATCAAACTGGGCCGACTGGGCGGTAAAAAGATCGCTCCGTGCCTTTGAAATCTTATCCGTGTATTCCGCCTGGACCCGGCCGATTTCCACTTCCGCATTGATCACTTCGTTCCGGCTGGCCAGAAGTTTGTTCTCCTGGGAGATCAGCTTGGCCTGGGCCTCCTGCAGCTTCATGCGCTTGGCCTCCACATCTGTAACGGCCTTCAGGCCTTCTCCCTGGAGTTGGGTAGTCCGGTCGTACTGCCTTTCTGCAATCGCAATATTGGTCTTGGCAGCTTCCAGGTCAATGCTGTCGCTTTTAACCTTCAACCCGGCCTGCATTAGTTTGTTGCGGGCCTGTTCCAGCTTTAGTTTTCGCTCCTGCTCAAGTGCCTTTATCTGGGTATTCAGGGCGCGGATTTTTTCCTGGTAGGCAGAAACCGACATGCTCTTGGCCTGAATTTGCTGCCCGGTACGCTCAATCAGCCTGGGGTCGAAATACTCGTTCTTCACTTCAGACAAGAAGAGGATGGTATCCCCTTTCTGCACGAAATCACCCTCCCGCACATACCATTTTTCGATCCGGCCCGGGATAGGAGACTGTATGGTCTGGGGTCGCTGGTCCGGATTGAGCGTAGTCAGGTAACCTTCCCCGGTGATATTCTGTGTCCAGGGCAGGAACAGCACGACGATCCCAATGATGGCAAAGGACATCAGAAAGCGGTTGAAATGCTTGTAATGCCTTCTGTGAAAGACCTTTTGAGCTGCCGTATAGCGTGTAAGGTCTACCTTCTCATTCAGTTTGTTTGGCGAGATATTCAGCATCCTAACGTTCTTTTACGATTTTACCTTCTTCCATGTGGACCACCCGGCCGCACTTGGACGCCCATCGCTCGTTTTCACTAATCACGATCAGGGCCCATCCGTTGGCGGGGTCGGTCAGGAAATCCATGACCTCCGAAGCTTCTTCCTCCCTGAAATGATCCAGGGGATCCTTCATTAGCAGGAGCTTAGGGTTTCTCAGAATACTGCGGGCAAGGACCAATTTCTTCCCAACCGTATAGGGGATCTCCCTCCCTTCCGGATAAAGTACGGTATTGAGTCCCTGTGGCTGTTCCTTGACAAAGTTCATGAGCTTGGTCTTTTCAAGGACCCAGTAAATCCGGTCCATTGGGATACTCTTGTCGCCAAAGGTCAGGTTCTCCAGGATGGTCCCCTCAAAAGGGGATTCCCCCGGCATGGATTTGCCCAGATGGGAGCGGTAATAATTCAGATTTACACCCTTGAGGGAAACATCATTCACGTAGATCTGCCCACTGTCCGGTTGAAGGATCCCGGCTATCAAACGCAGCAGGGTGGACTTTCCAGAACCGGAAGGTCCTTTCAGCAATACCGTACAGGTAGGGGTCACCTTCAGGCTGACCTGGTCTATGATCTTCTTGTCCCTGTCGGGTACGCTGTAGGTAACATCCTTGAGTTCCACATTGAAGCCCTCGTCAGCCGTAAAAGGGCGTTCCCCCCCCATAGGCTCCAGCTCCTTGTCCACAACCTGTCCCAGCTTTTCGAGAGACGTCAGCAGGTCGTAAAAAGTCTCCAGGCCCAAAATGAGCTTCTCCACAGAGCTGATCACCAGGAGGATGATGATTTCCGCGGCCACGAACTGACCGATGTTCATCTCCTGGTTCAGCACCAGCAGTCCGCCGATCAGCAGGAGTCCTGCCGTCACGAGGACCTTAAAGCCAATCATCTGGATAAACTGGATTACAAGCACCTTGAAATGGCTTTCCCGAGCGTCCAGATAGGAACTGACCAGGGTGTCGTTTTTGTCGATGGCGTGGGAGGTGCTGCCCGAGAGCTTAAAACTGACGATGGACCTGGCTACTTCCTGTATCCAGTGGGCCACC
>JAWWDW010000280.1:0-3611 GCA_033719735.1 Robiginitalea sp.
AACAAGATCGTCCAGACCCTGAAGAATTACAAAATCGGGATTGCCCAGATCAAGGCAACCATCGGGCCCACGGTAACCCTGTACGAGATTGTGCCGGAAGCGGGGATCCGGATCTCCAAGATCAAGAACCTGGAGGACGACATTGCCCTTTCCCTGGCTGCCCTCGGGATCCGGATCATCGCCCCCATTCCCGGGAAGGGGACTATTGGCATCGAGGTGCCCAACAAAAACCCCACGGTGGTTTCCATGCGGTCGGTCATCGCCTCCAAAAAATTCCAGAATGCCGAAATGCAGCTGCCCATCGCTTTCGGCAAAACCATCAGCAATGAAACCTTTGTGGTGGACCTGGCAAAAATGCCTCACCTGCTCATGGCAGGGGCCACAGGGCAGGGGAAATCCGTGGGGCTGAACGCCATCCTCTCCTCCCTGCTGTACAAGAAACACCCGGCAGAGGTCAAATTCATCCTGGTGGACCCCAAAAAAGTGGAACTGACCCTGTACAACAAGATCGAACGGCATTTCCTGGCCAAGTTGCCGGACAGCGAGGAGGCCATCATCACGGACAACACCAAGGTCATCCACACCCTGAACTCCCTATGTATTGAAATGGACAACCGGTATGAGCTGCTCAAAGCGGCCATGGTCCGGAACATCAAGGAATACAATGCAAAATTCAGGGCCCGGAAGCTCAACCCGAACGAAGGGCACCGCTTCCTCCCCTACATCGTGCTGGTGATCGATGAGTTTGCAGACCTGATTATGTCAGCCGGCAAAGAGGTGGAAACCCCCATTGCCCGCCTGGCCCAGCTGGCACGGGCCATCGGCATCCACCTGGTCATTGCCACCCAGCGGCCTTCGGTCAATGTCATTACCGGGCTTATCAAGGCGAACTTCCCGGCCCGGATCGCCTTCCGGGTGACCTCCAAAATCGATTCCCGGACCATCCTCGACACCCAGGGGGCCGACCAGCTGATCGGACGGGGAGACATGCTGTTTACCCAGGGAAACGAGATCATCCGCCTGCAATGCGCCTTTGTGGACACCCCTGAAGTGGCCAAGATTACGGAGTACATCGGCTCACAGCGCGGGTACCCCGATGCCCACCTGTTGCCGGAGTACGTGGACGAGGACTCTGGCACAGGGATTGATTACGATATAGAAGACCGGGATACCAAGTTCCGGGAAGCCGCGGAGGTCATTGTTGCCGCCCAGCAGGGCTCCGCTTCCCTGATTCAGCGAAAACTCAAACTGGGATACAACCGGGCCGGTCGGATCATTGACCAGCTGGAGGCTGCCGGAATTGTCGGCCCCTTTGAAGGGAGTAAGGCCAGGCAGGTCCTGGTACCCGATCTGACCGCCCTTGACGAACTGCTTAAAAACGAAACAAACGGATAGCATGAAACTGAAATCATTTTTAATCCTCCTGATCTGCCTGGCCGCAGGGCAACTCAGTGCCCAGGATGCCGCGAAGGCAAAAGCACTCCTGGACGAGGTATACGACAAGGTAAAAGGGTATGAGAACATTGTGGTCGACTTTAAATTCGACCTCTATAACAGCGAAGCCGATGTCCGGCAGGAAACCCGTGGAAATGTCACCCTTAAAGGGGACATGTATTACCTGAATTACATGGGGGCCGAACAGCTCTATGACGGGAAGAAGGTATACACCATCGTCCCGGAAAACGAGGAGGTGACCATTGAGGACAAATCGGATGACAGCAGCACGGTGAGCCCCTCCAAAATGCTCACCTTCTACAAAGAGGGGCATACCTATGACTGGGACATCCTGCAGAATGTACAGGGGCGGAAAATACAGTTTGTTAAGCTAACCCCGATCGACTCCAACTCCGAGGTCGCCTCCATCCTGCTTGGGATCGACGTGGAAACAAAGCACATCTACAAGCTTATCGAAACGGGGCAGAACGGAACAAAGACCACCATAACCGTTAATTCTTTTAAAACAGACCAACCCCTGTCAAAAACCTTATTTACCTTTGATGAAAAGAAGTACACGGACGAGGGGTACTACATCATAAGAAACTAAGGGGTGCGAATCCTGGATCAATACATACTGGGAAGGATCCTGATGAATTTTTTCAGTTCGTTTGTGATCCTGATGTTCATTTTCATCTTCCAGACGATCTGGTTATTTATTGACGATCTGGCCGGAAAGGGGCTGGATTTGATCATCATCGGGAAGTTCCTGCTTTACCTGATGCCCAACCTCACGGAAAAAGTCCTCCCGCTGACGGTCCTGCTTTCATCCATCCTGACCTTCGGGGCCTTTGCCGAGAATTACGAGTTTGCCGCCATGAAGGCCTCCGGGATCTCCCTGATCCGCTCCATGCGCTATATCATCGTCTTTGTGGTGATCCTCGGGGGGGTAACCTTCTACTTTGCCAACACGGTCATTCCGGCCTCCGAGCAAAAAATCTACAACCTCAGAAGGAACATCGCCACCCTGAAACCCGCAGCGGTGATCGTGGAAGGGGTCTTCAGTGATTTTGAAGGACTCAACATCAAGGTAGACCGGAAATACGGGGAGAACGACCGGTTCCTGGAGAATGTGATCATCCATCAAAAATCTAACCTTCAGCGCAACACCACGGTGATCAAAGCAGCATCCGGGGAACTCATCAGTTCGGAAGGTTCAGACATCATACAACTGCTGCTCAAGGATGGGCATTACTACGAGGAATTGATTACAAAATCAGGGACGGAGGGGAAACACCATCCCTTTGCCAGGGCAGATTTTGAAACCTACGTCATGAATATCGAAATTCCGGACAATATGGAAGACCTGGAGGCGGACCGGAATGTCGAAACGGACAGGATGAAGAATGTGGCCCGGCTGCTGACGGATATCGATTCCATCGAGAACCACAACAGGGGGCTTGTGGGTGCCTTTTCAAAAAACATCTCCATGCGTATGGGTGCTTTTCCGGTCAAGGAGCCCGACAGCGTCTCCAGGGCACAGGATTCCATCGTGAAGGCACGGGATTCGATCAGGTCGCGCCTGGTCAAGCAGATTCCGGAACAGGCCTCTGACAGTACCCTGGTGCCAAGAAAGCCCAAACGGGTGATTGAGGAAGCCAACATCCTGGGTCCTTTCAAGGCTTTCGAACAGGGTCAGCTCCTGGATGCTTCGCGGAACTCTGTTAAAAATATCCTCAATTCCGTACGGGGAAAACGGGAAGAACTGGAGCTCAGCTATAAGCGCTATAACATGCACATACTAAGCCTGCATAGAAAATTCGCCCTGGCCTTTTCCTGTATCATCCTCTTTTTTGTGGGTGCCCCCCTGGGTGCTATCATCCGCAAGGGAGGGTTGGGGCTGCCCATGGTGATCGCCATCGTCCTGTTCCTGGCCTATTATTTTTTCGGTGTGTTTTCGAGCAATTACGCCAAGGAAGGGAACATACATCCCATTCTCGGGGCCTGGCTGCCCACCATGATCATGCTTCCCCTGAGTATCTGGCTGACCCGCAGGGCTACCGCCGACAGGGGGTTGACAGATTTCGGCCATTTTATGGATTTCGTAAAGGAGCGCATTTCGCGCATTCGCAAAAAGAAGGCAACGCAAACTAGCTGATGAACAAAAAAATACAACT
>JAWWDW010000281.1:0-3611 GCA_033719735.1 Robiginitalea sp.
CATAGCGGACCATTTTGGCCAGTTGTTTTTCAAGGCCGCGTACGCCGGATTCCCGGGTATATCCCTCCACGATCTTCTCCAGTTGACGTTTGCCGATCTTCAGGTCTTTTTTGGTAAGGCCGTGCTCCTTCAGCTGTTTGGGCAGCAGGTGCCGTTTGGCAATCTCCACCTTCTCCTCGATGGTATAGCCGGTCACCTTGATGATCTCCATTCGGTCCCTGAGGGCCGGTTGGATAGGCGCCAGATTGTTGGCTGTGGCGATAAACATCACCTTGGACAGGTCATAGCCCATCTCCAGGAAATTGTCGTGGAACTCCGTGTTTTGTTCGGGGTCCAGTACTTCCAGCATGGCTGAGGAGGGATCGCCCTGATAACTGCTGGAGAGCTTGTCGATCTCGTCCAGCACAAATACCGGGTTGGAAGTCCCTGCCTTTTTGATGCTTTGAAGGATCCTGCCGGGCATGGCCCCTATATAGGTTTTGCGGTGTCCGCGGATTTCCGCCTCATCCCGCAAGCCCCCGAGGGACATGCGCACGTATTCCCGCCCCAGGGCCTCTGCAATCGATTTTCCAAGGGAGGTCTTCCCCACCCCGGGAGGCCCGTAAAGGCACAGGATCGGGGATTTCATGTCCTTGCGGAGCTTCAGCACGGCCAGGTATTCTATAATCCGCTCCTTGACATCCTCCAGGCCGTAGTGGTCCCGGTCCAGGATCCGCTGGGCGCGCTTCAGGTCAAATTTGTCCTCGGAATACGCTTCCCAGGGAAGGTCCAGGAAGAGGTCCAGGTAGTTTCGCTGGATGGAATACTCGGCCACCTGCGGGTTCATCCGCTGCAATTTGGCCAGTTCCTTTTCGAAGTGTTCGGCCACCTTTTCGCTCCATTGCTTTTCCCTGGCCCGGGCTTCCATCTCCTCGATCTCCTGGTCATAGGAGATCCCCCCCAGTTCCTCCTGTATGGTCTTCATCTGCTGATGCAGGAAATACTCCCGCTGCTGCTGATCCATATCGGATCGGACCTTGGACTGCAGTTCGTTGCGCAGCTCGAGCTTCTGCAGCTCGGTGTTCAGGTGCTTGAGTGTTGCCAGCGCCCTGTCCTGTAAGCCTTCCATTTCCAGCAGCTCCTGTTTCTCCTCTACCCCGAGGTTCAGATTGGAACAGACGAAGTTGATCAAAAAGGAGTTGCTCTGAATGTTTCGGATGGCAAAAGCCGCCTCACTGGGGATGTTCGGGTTGTCCTTAATGATTTTCAAGGCCAGTTCCTTGATGGAGTCGATGATGGTGGTAAATTCCACGCTCGCCTCGTCCGGGCGGGTTTCCTTCGTCTCCCGTATGGTGGCGGTCAGGTAGGGTTCCTCGGTGAGCACTTCGGCGATTTCAAAGCGCTTTTTCCCCTGGATGATCACCGTGGTGTTCCCGTCCGGCATCTGGAGGACCCTGAGGATCCGCGCCACGGTACCCAGCGTGTTGATGTCCTGGATACCGGGGTTCTCCACGGTTTCGTCCTTCTGGGAGACCACCCCGATGACTTTGGGGCCGTTGTTGGCATCCTTGATCAGGTGGATGGACTTGTCCCGGCCAGCGGTAATGGGGATCACCACTCCGGGAAACAGTACCGTATTGCGCAACGGGAGAATGGGAAGGGTTTCCGGCAACTCCTCGTTGTTCATTTCCTGTTCGTCCTCAGGGGTCAGCAGGGGTATCAGTTCTGAATCCTGATCCAGTTCCTGAAGCGACAGATTGTCAAATGTTGTAATTTTTGATCTTGCCATAAGCTGTTTTTCGGTCATTCTGTCACCTACAGACAGAAATTTTCGCTTTCATACCGGGCAGAGCGGCTTCTTTTCTCCTCAGTATCAGCACTCAAAAGGCCCTAATGCCCTGTTTCTTTGCTTCTATTAGGCAATTCTCATGCCAAGGCCGAAAGTTTCTTTTTGGCAAAGTGTAACAATCCGTAAATTGATTCATCTATAAGACAAACGAACACTTTTTTGAGCCGCCCGATTGAAAATACTGAAGTGTTGTTGCAGGCCTGTTTAAAAAACGACAGGCGGGCACAAATGGAGATCTACGACCGGTATTACCACGCCATGTACAATACGGCGGTGCGGATCGTAAAGGACCCGGCG
Organism: Robiginitalea sp.; assembly: GCA_033719735.1. Taxonomy (GTDB): domain Bacteria; phylum Bacteroidota; class Bacteroidia; order Flavobacteriales; family Flavobacteriaceae; genus Robiginitalea. The sequence continues at coordinate 2,126 of JAWWDW010000281.1, forward strand.
ACGGCCGAGGATATCCTGCAGGAATCCTTCCTGAGTGCCTTCACCAAACTGGAGACCTTTAAAGGGGAGGTGACCTTCGGGGCCTGGTTAAAACGGATTGTGATCAACAACAGTATTTACGAGTACCGAAAGCAACAGAAACGGCAGGAGGTACCGGTTGAAAGTGTACTGTACAAGGTCGAAGATTACGATGGAGCTGAAGCTGATCAGGGGAGTACAAAACGAATGGCTCAAAAAGTGCTGGAAACCTTGAGACAGCTTAAGGACAGTTACAGAGTTTCTTTGACCTTACACTTGATCGAAGGGTACGATTACGAGGAAATCAGTGAAATAATGAACATCAGTTACGGGAATTGCAGAACGATGATCTCCCGGGCAAAAAATAGTTTGAGAAAAAAATTAACATCAACCCAGGTATGAACCAGAACGACTCCATAGAAGAACTATTTGGGAAACTGGAAGGTTCCTTTGACCTCGCCTCGCCCCCCAAAGGGCACCGGGAGCGTTTTGAGGAACGTCTGGGATCATCGGAAGGGTCTTCCGACCATCGCAAGGGCGGATCCTGGTGGCGAAACCTGTCGATTGCGGCATCCATAGCCCTGTTGCTTTCCGCCTCCGTTTTCCTGTTCCAGAAAGAACCCAGCATGGAAGCGAGGGTTGCTGAAATCTCCCCCGAGGTTTCGGAGACCTCCCAGTATTTCGCCGGCCTGGTCACCAGACAGATCCAGGAACTCCAGAAGATGGGAAGCCCGGAGACGGAGCCGATGATCGCCGATGCGCTCAGGCAGCTGGAAGCCCTGGAAAAAGACTATCAAAAACTGGAAGAGGACCTGGTGGCCGGTGGAAACAGCAAATTCATCCTGAGTGCCATGATCCAGAATTTCCAGACCCGGATCGACCTCCTGCAGGAAGTAATGAAGCGCGTAGAAGAAATCAAACAATTCAAAAATGAAACCCATGAAAGCAATACAATTTAAACAGTTCGTACTGGCCTTTATTTGTGCTGGCATCGCGACCGCGGGCCTGGCCAATGACTTCAAGGGCCGGCACACCAAAGAAAAGACCATCCGCAAGGAATTCAACGTCAATGCAGATGCGCTCCTGAAAATCGACAACAGCTATGGCAACCTGGTCCTGAGTTCCTGGAATGAAAACCGGGTGGTCATCGAAGTGCATATCACCGTAAACGGCAACAATGAAAGCCGCGTGGAGGAGAAACTGGAAGAGATCACCGTGGATTTTGACGCCTCTGCTTCCATGGTTTCCGCCAAAACCCTTTTCAACAAAGGAAGCGGGTGGAACTGGAAGAAGAACAACGTGAACATGCAGATCAACTACAACGTAAAGCTCCCGGTCAAGAACAGCGTGCATTTGAGCAACGACTACGGGAACATTACCCTGGATCGGATCGACGGGCACGCAAAGATCAGCTGTGACTATGGCCGGCTGGACCTGGGAGAACTCCGGGGCAGGAACAACCAGCTCA
>JAWWDW010000282.1:0-3607 GCA_033719735.1 Robiginitalea sp.
ATCGTAGGGGAGGTGCCCGGCGGACTTCCCGAAGCGGTCCTCCCAACCCTGGACGTTTCCCGTATTTCTGAACTGTTCCCCATAGCCCTGACCCTGGCCCTCATTGCATTTATGGAGGCCATTTCCGTGGCCAAGGCGGTGGAGGAAAAAAGGGGGGAGAACCGGGTGGACGCCAATCAGGAACTGGTGGCCCTGGGGGCTTCCAACATCGTGGGATCCCTGTTCCAGTCCTATCCGACCACCGGTGGCTTTTCCCGTACGGCCGTCAACGACCAGGCGGGTGCCCATACCGGGCTGGCAGCTTTGGTGAGCAGTGCAGTGGTGGGGGGTACGCTCCTGTTCCTGACCCCGGCATTTTACTACCTGCCAAACGCCGTGCTGGCTTCCATTATCATGGTGGCCGTGTTTGGCCTCATCGATGTGAAGTATCCCAGGCAGCTCTGGAAAAACCGCAAGGATGAGTTTGTGTTGCTGGTGGTGACCTTCGTACTCACCTTGAGCCTGGGGATCAAGGAGGGGATCCTGCTCGGGGTGTTGCTGTCCCTCCTGTTGCTGGTCTACCGGATTTCCAAACCCCATATCGCCGTGCTGGGCAAGATCCGTGGCACCAATTATTTCCGGAACCTGGATCGGTTTGCGCAGGATGCAGAGGATTCCGACCAGTTCCTGATCCTGCGTTTTGACGGGCAGCTCTTTTTCGGGAACAAGGACTATTTCAGGGAACAGCTGCAAAAGCAGATCCGCAAAAAAGGGGATTCCCTCAAATACATCATCCTCAATGCCGAGGCGATCAACTATATAGACAGCTCAGCCGTTTTCATGCTGAGGGCCCTGATAGAGGACCTAAAAAAAGAGGGGATCCGTTTTGTGGTGGCCGGGGCCATCGGGCCTGCCCGTGACATCTTCCACCACAGTAAGTTGATTGACGAGATCGGCAGGGAGAACTTCTTTGCAGACACCTACCAGGCCTATACCCAATGCAGTGCTGAAGGCTCCAGGTCTGAAATGGAAGCAAAGATCGCCACCCAGACGGCAGGACGCTTTATGTAACTTAAGTCACTGAAGGAGTGAAGACTCCTGTTTATTTTAGTAGGAAGTAATCTAATCAATAATAGTTGGAGTGATATGAAAGTAGAACAAATTTATACAGGATGCCTGGCCCATGCCGCCTATTACATCGAGAGCAAGGGTGAGGCAGCGGTATTCGACCCCCTGCGTGAGGTACAGCCCTACATCGACCGGGCCCAGATAGACAATGCGGAGATCAAGTACGTTTTTGAAACCCACTTCCATGCAGACTTTGTCAGCGGACACCTGGATCTGCAGAAGAAAACCGGGGCAGACATCGTCTTCGGACCGGGTGCAAAACCGGCATACGAAACCATCGTCGCCGAAGACGGACAGGTCTTTAAAGTGGGGGATTACAAGGTAAAGGTGATCCACACCCCGGGCCATACCATGGAAAGTACCACCTACCTGCTGATCGACGATAAGGACGAGATGCATGGCATTATAACCGGGGACACCCTCTTTATCGGGGATGTCGGACGTCCGGACCTGGCCCAGCACGTGGTTTCCGACCTCACTGAGGAGAAACTCGCAGGCCACCTTTTTGATTCCCTGCGCAACAAGATCATGACCTTGCCGGACCACCTGATCGTCTACCCCAACCACGGGGCCGGTTCCGCCTGCGGCAAGATGATGAGCAAGGAGACCACCGATACCCTCGGCCATCAAAAAGAGGTCAACTACGCCCTGCGGGCAGACATGACCAAAGATGAATTTATCAAAGAACTGCTGACCGGCCTCACCACGCCTCCCGGATATTTCCCACAAAACGTCCTGATGAACATCAAGGGGTATGAATCCCTGGATGATGTCATGGAACGGGGAACCCAGCCGCTGAGCCCGGAGGCCTTTGAAGCTGCGGCCAATGAGTCAGGGGCCCTGGTACTGGATACCCGGGATGCGGAGGACTTTGCCAAAGGGTTTATCCCGAACAGCATCAACATCGGCCTGGATGGAAACTTTGCCCAGTGGGTCGGGGAAATGATCCCGGACGTAAAACAGGCGCTCCTGCTGGTCACCTATAAGGACCAGGAAGAAGAGGCCGTTACCAGGCTCTCCAGGGTTGGGTATGACAACACCCTCGGGTTCCTGAAGGGAGGGTTCGATTCCTGGAAGGAGTCTGGCAAGGATGTGGAAACCACCAACCGGGTGACGGTGGAGGAAGTGGTCCGCAAGTATGAAAAGAAGGAGCTCCCCATGGTTATCGACGTTCGCAAGAAAAGCGAATTCGATTCCGAGCACATGATCGATGCGGTGAACATCCCGCTGAATGAGATCAACCAGCACCTGGCTGAAATCCCTAAAGACAAGCCATTCCTGTTGCACTGTGCAGGAGGGTACCGAAGCATGATCGCTTCGTCCATCCTGAAGCAGCGCGGCTGGAACAACTTCGCCGATATCACCGGAGGTTTTGACGAGATGAAGGAGACCTCCCTTCCGAAGTCGGAATACATCTGCCCCACGACGTTGTTGTAAGGCACAGCATATCAGAGGAAAAGCCCGGCCAGGACACGCCGGGCTTTTTTTCTTTTGTAACCTGGGTTACTGTAGGGGAGGATCCCGGGAACTATTTTTGTTTCACGTTAAATAAAGATATTACGCTATGACCATTGAACAGATTTACACCGGCTGCCTGGCACAGGGAGCTTATTATATAGAGAGTAAAGGGGAAGCGGCCATCATCGACCCCCTGAGGGAAGTTGGGCCGTACATCAAGCGCGCCCGTCAGGACGAGGCGGAGATCAAGTATATTTTTGAAACGCACTTTCACGCGGACTTCGTAAGCGGCCACGTGACCCTTTCCAGAAAAACCGGGGCTCCTATCGTATATGGCCCCCTGGCAAACCCCAGTTTTGACGCCATTATCGCTGAGGACGGGCAGGAATTCAAAGTAGGGGACCTGACCATCGTCGCCCTGCATACGCCCGGGCATACCATGGAAAGTACCACCTACCTGTTGCGGGATGAAGACGGGAAGGATCACGCCATTTTCAGCGGGGACACCTTGTTCCTGGGGGACGTGGGACGGCCCGACCTGGCCCAGAAAGCGGCAGACATGACACAGGAGCAACTCGCCTCCACCCTCTACGACAGTCTGAGGAACAAGATCATGCCCCTCTCTGATGAGGTGATCGTCTATCCGGCCCACGGGGCTGGTTCAGCCTGCGGCAAGAACATGTCCAAGGAGACCGTGGATACGCTTGGAAACCAGAAAGGGACCAATTATGCCCTCCGGGCCGACATGACGCGGGAGGAATTCGTCCGGGAAGTAACCGAAGGCCTGTTGCCTCCGCCCCAGTATTTCCCGCTAAATGTTAAAATGAACAAAGAAGGGTATGAGGATATCGACCTCGTGCTGGAGCGGGGAACCCGTGCCCTGAGCCCCGATGCTTTTGAGGTGGCAGCCAATGAGACCGGCGCCATTGTCCTGGATGTTCGGCATCAGACGGATTTCGCCAAAGGGCATATCCCCCGGTCCATTTTTATCGGACTGGATGGCAGTTTTGCTCCCTGGGTGGGGGCCCTGGTGGCCGCCACC
>JAWWDW010000283.1:0-3600 GCA_033719735.1 Robiginitalea sp.
GATTTATGAAGATTACGCTACTCAGGAGCTTACTGCTTGTCGGGGCATTCCTATGTTTCGGATGGGCGCAAGCGCAAGAAGTATCAGGTACGGTTTCTGATGCAAGCGGGCCCTTCCGGGTGCCAGCGTTGTGGTAAAAGGAACTACCAATGGTACCCAAACGGACTTCGATGGTAACTACACCCTCGATGGCGTGGATTCCAATGCCGTGCTGGTTTTCAGTTATATTGGTTACGCCACCCAGGAAGTCCCTGTAAACGGTCGTTCAACTATCAATGTAGTGCTTGAGGAAGATGCACAGGCACTGGACGAAGTTGTAATTATCGGTTATGGTCAGACCACGGTTAAGGATGCGACAGGAGCCGTTGCCGCGGTAACCTCTGAAGAATTTAACCAGGGGGTCATCAACAACCCGGAACAGTTAATCCAGGGTAAAACAGCCGGGGTGAACGTTCAGCAGGTGAGTGGTGAGCCCGGTGCAGGAATGCAGATAAACATTCGGGGTGCTAACTCCGTTCGTGCGAGTAACAACCCGCTCTTTGTAGTGGATGGAGTACCGCTCTTCGGGCAGGCTACCGATGCTTCCGGAGATTCCGGGGATGGTGCAACCGAACAAGGTAACCCTCTGAACTTCCTGAACCCGAACGATATTGAGAGTATGAGTATCCTGAAGGACGCCTCTGCAACCGCCATTTACGGTTCCCGGGGTGCGAACGGGGTCGTGATCATTACTACCAAAAGCGGTAAGGGTGCTACAGGTGGGCAGTTGGAATGGTCTTCCAGCCTCAGCGTGTCCACCCCAGTACGTCAGTATGACCTGCTCAACCGGGAGCAATTCCTGGATGCGGTAGCCCTTTACGGCGGTACCCCGAGTGACGTAGACTTCGGAGCCGACACCAACTGGCAGGATGCGGTTACCCGCACCGCGGCTTCTACCAATCACAACCTGGCGTATTCCCACCGCTACAACAATGGAAATGTACGGGCGACTTTTGGATACCAGAAGAACTTCGGTGTCGTTGAAAAGTCGGAATTCGAGCGGATCACAGGACGTCTCAATGCAAGCCACAAATTCTTTGAAGACCGCCTTCTGCTTACCTTCCAGGGAACCATTGCCAGGGTTAACCGGAGCCAGCCGCCACTCTCGGCTACAGCAGGATTCCGTGGTGACATCCTCGGTTCCGCGTACTCCGCCAACCCGACATGGCCAAACAACCCGAATTTTGACGACGGTGGTGGTCAGGTGCAACCCGCCAACTACCTTGCAGAAACCCAAAACCTGACCAACACGGACAGGATCCTCCTGAACGGTACCGCCGAATACCTGATTGTTGAAGGCCTTACCGCCAAGGTGAATTTGGGGTACGACCAGTCCAACAGTGAAAACACTTCCGTGATCAGTGCCAACATCCAGAACTTCACCGGGATTGAAGGAAACGGATTCGGTACCTACAACATCCTGGACCGGATGAACAAGACCATGGAGGCCACTATTAATTACAAAACGGACTTCTCCAATTCCAGGTTGGATGCCCTGCTTGGGTACGCCTACCAGAACTTCCGGACTTCCGGCCGCAACGCTGCTGCCCGCGGATTCGGGACTGCCGACCTGAACCAAATGGGAGCGGCTATGAGAAATACCGTAAATGCTGCCGGACGGACGGTAACAGGGTCCTACCAGCAATATTTTTACGGGGTGAATCAGCCTGCACTCATTGTGAACAGGCTATTCCCGACTCCTGTAGCCGGGGAGCAGATCCCATTTCAGTTCAACCGCGGGGTACAAGCGATCACAGCCGACCTGTTTGACAATACAGACGAGCTGCAATCCTTCTTCGGACGGGTGAACTATTCCATAGCTGACAAATACCTCTTTACCGCCACCATGCGTGCGGACGGATCCTCAAGGTTTGGTCCTGAGAACCAGTACGGATACTTCCCATCCGGTGCGTTTGCATGGCAAATTGCCGAAGAGGACTTCATCGGGGAGAACGTTTCCACGCTGAAGCTCCGACTCAGTGCCGGTCTGATTGGTAACCAGGAAGGTCTCGGATATGGTAACTTCGTTGCCCGTCAGCGTTTTGCCGGACTCGGCATCTCAAACAACAACGAGGTATTCCAGAACGGTCTTTCCATTGTGGCTACCGATGTGCCGGACCTCAAATGGGAAACCACCCTCGACATGAACGTAGGTCTGGACTGGGGCTTTAATATGAACCGCATCTCCGGTAGTATTGATGTGTACCGCAGGGAAACCAACGACCTGCTGCTGCAGACGCCTCCCGCGGCTCCTTCTACCAACCCGTTCCAGTTTGGTAACGTTGATGCCTCTGTAATCAACCAGGGTATTGAATTTGCCATTTCCTATGACATTGTACAAACCGAGGACACCGATTTCGGAATGTCTTTCAACATCGCGTACAACGACAACGAAATCCAGGATTTCGAAGGATCCATCAATACGGGTGAGATCAACGGACCAGGTCTTTCCGGTGCCTTTGCGCAGCGGTTCGAAGCAGGACAGTCCCTGTTCTCCTACTACATGGCTGAGTTCACTGGATTTGATGGCGATGGAAATCCGACCTACCGGGATATCGATGGAAACGGGGTCGGAGATCCGGATGTCGACAAGTTCTTTGTAGGGGAAGACGGCCTTCCGGACATTACTTCCGGTCTTTCGCTGAATTTCCGCCACAAGAACTGGGATGCCTCAGCATTCTTCAACGGACAGTTTGGATTCTCTGTCTACAACAACACCGCCAACTCCTTCTTTAACGCCGGTCAGTTAGTAACTGCACGGAACGTTACCCAGGAAGTTGTTGCTAGTGGTGAAAATGGAGGTGCTTCCACGGCGGTATCCACCCGTTTCCTGGAAAAAGGTGATTTTGTCCGCTTCCAGAACGCAACCATTGGCTACAATGTGCCTCTAAGTGGTGACGGCGCCTTTAAAAATCTGCGTTTATCACTTACCGGTCAGAACCTGGCCCTTTGGACGGACTACAGCGGTATCGATCCCGAGGTAACCGTACCTACAGGTACACTTGGTTCCGGAATTCCAGTAAGGGGTATCGACTGGGCAGCCTTCCCGAACCCATTAACTGTAACTTTTGGAATTAACGCCACATTTTAATTAAAAAAATTGTTGACCATGAAAAGATTTAAGTTAAGATTCTTAACACTTGCCATTCTGGCGGTATTCGGACTGTACTCCTGTACCGACCTGGAGATCGAGGAAACGGATTCCTTTATCTCCGAGGGTTTCCAGGGACTTGAGGATCCTCAGTCCGCCCTGGACCAGTTATACAATGGTATCGAAGGGGCCTGGGGTGACCAGGCGAATACCTACGCTCTGAATATTGTGACCACAGACGAACAGCTGATCCCAACACGGGGTGCTGACTGGGGTGACAACGGACGTTGGAGGAAGCTCCACCAACACGAATGGGGATTTGAGGAAACCGACATCCTCACTCCTTTTGACCAGTGGAACTCATTCCAGCTGCAGGCATCCCAGATTCTGGATGAAAGAAGTGCCGCATCTCAGGATGTAGCCGCACAGGCGCATTTCCTTAGGGCCTTCTCCATGTTCTGGGTATTGGA
>JAWWDW010000284.1:0-3594 GCA_033719735.1 Robiginitalea sp.
AAGTTCTCCCAGGTCAGGAAGTTCCCCCACAGGTCCAGGACCCGCGGGCTGCCGCTGGCGGCATCGATGGCGGCATAATGCTGGTATCCTGTGTTGAAAAAGGAGAACAGCAATACCGGCAGCAAGGCCAGGATCACCATATTCATCGTGCGTTTCAAGTCGTCTGCTCCCCGAACATGCCCACCGCTGTGGGTGGTTTCATCCGGGGTGAACAAAAACGTATGGAAGGCACCGAAGGCAGGGGCTATTTTCTTGCCCCTCAGGCGGTGCTTAATGATGTGTAACCGTTTTTTTAAGGTAAGCTTCTTGTCACTCATTTCTTATCCTATTTCTTTATGTAGTAAATCCAATCCTTCTCGAATAATCTGTTGGTGAGGTTGTTTGGAGATACAGACAAATTCTGTCAGTGCGAAGTCCTCCGGGATTACCTCGTAAAGCCCGAGTTGTTCCATCTCGTCGATATCCTTGTACATGCAGGCTTTGAGCAACTGCATGGGGTAAATATCCAACGGGAAGACTTCTTCATAGAGCCCTGTGACCACAAAGGCGCGGTGCTCTCCATTGGTGTTGGTATCCAGGTCGTATTTTTTTCCGGGCTTCAGCCAGGAAAAGGTAAGGGCCCGGGTGGGTGAAATCTTGTTAAAAACCGGCATGGTCCATCCGAAAAGCTCGTAATCATCCCCTTCCGGGATCACCGAAACCGTATTGTTGTAAAACCCGAGGTGTCCTTCCGGCCTCGATTTGCGACCCGTAAGCACGTCCCCGTTGATCACCCTGAAGTTTTTCTGGTTCACCCCGCTCGCATAGAGGAAGGTTGAAATTTCCGCCCCGATCCGGACCTTGTAGTATTTCGGGTTCTTTACGCAGGAACCGGCCAGTGCGATCGTCCGCTCGGGGTTGAACTTCCCGGTTAGCAGGGCCTCCCCGATGATGACCAGGTCCTGGGGACTTACGGTCCAAACGCGCTCTCCCTTGTTGATCGGATCGATGCGGTTGATCTGGGTACCCACCAACCCTGCAGGATGCGGTCCGCTGACCTGGTGCAGGTTGATGCCCTTCAAACCGGCAAAAGGAGAAGCCTCTCCTTTCCCGATTCCCACATGTACCTTGCCAGGGGTCAGCTTGGAAAGGGCATCGAGGGCAGCCTGTAATTCAGCCTCTTTTCCTTTGAGGGTATAATTGATGTCTGCCGCCAGGGGGGCAGTTATATAGGCCGAAACAAAAATAGCCTTGGGAACATCTTCCGGATGGGCGATCAGGTCATAGGGGCGCTGTTTGATAAAAGGCCAGCACCCGGATTCCAACAGGAAGGCCCGAATGTCCTCGGCCGTGGCCTTGCCCGGGTCCAGGGGAGGATGCTCAAGGGTTTTTTGTTCCTTGTCTGCCAGGATCTTGATGTTGAGGATGCGACGGCGCGCCCCCCGCTCGATTTCGACCAGCTCCCCACTGACCGGAGCCACGAATTTCATGGCCTCGTAGTTCTTGTTGTAGAAAATCGGTTCCCCGGCTTTGACCTCCGCCCCTTCCTTGACCAGCATTTTGGGCGTCATCCCGTGGAAATCATCCAGGAGGATGCTGTAGACATTGCTGGAAACGGCTTTGGAGGTGGTGGGTTCTGCGGCTCCTACAAGATTGATATTCAATCCTTTTTTGATCCGGATGTCAGTGGACATAGTGTCTGAAACCTTAGGTTAAAAATTTGGCCAAAAATAGCACTTAAAAGAAAGTTTTCATAATTATTACCCCATTTTTTGGCTGTATATCGATAGGAATTCCGGGGGGTTGCATTTTGTTTACCTTTGTCCCTCAACAGGGGTCCCAATGCGGTTAAAACTTAAACAAATCCTTCTCTTTTTTTGGGGGCTTTCCGCCCTGGCCCAGGTGCAATTTGAAGTTCCAGAACCGGAGCACATCAAGTCCATCGTTTTCAAAGGCCCCACCGAAGACCAGTTTCCGATCGTACAACTTGGGGAACGCATCTCCCTGGAATTCGACGACCTCTCGGCCAGCGAACAAGACTATTACTACCGCATTGTCCACTGCGATTACAACTGGGAGCCTTCCCAATTGCTCAAATCCCAGTACCTGCGAGGCTCGGACAACCAGCGGATCATCAATTACGAAAACAGCTACAGCACCCTCCAACCCTATTCGAATTACCAATTGATCCTGCCCAACAACCAGGTGGGGTTCCGGGTAAGCGGGAACTACATCCTTGAGATCTACAATACCGCCAATGAGCTGCAGTTTTCACGCAGGTTCGTGATCTACCAGGACCTTGTGCAGGTAGCTGCCACAGTACGCCGGTCGCGGGATTTTGAGTTTATCGACCAAAAACAGTCCGTGCAGTTCAGTATCCGTCCTTCAGGCATCCAACTGATCAACCCAAAAAAGGAGGTGAAAGTGGCCATCCTCCAGAATTACCACTGGCCCACCGCCCTGTACGAAATCCCGCCGCAGTATACCATCGGCACTGAACTGGTTTACCGGTACGACCAGGAAACCGCATTTTGGGGAGGGAACGAATACCTCAACTTCGATACCAGCGACCTCAGGGTCCCTACCGTGGCCATCTCCAGCATCGAATTGGATGGCCTTTACCAACATTACCTGTTCCCGAACCGCTACCGGGATTCGGAGGAGTACACCTATTTTCCGGACATCAACGGGGATTTCACCATTCGCACCCTTCAGGGACAGGACAATTCCCGGGAATCGGAGTATTCCTGGGTACATTTCAGCCTGCCCTACACCGACCGGCTGGGACTGGATAAGGTCTATGTGTTCGGGAAGTACAACAATTACGCCCTGGAAGACCTGAACCGTATGGAATACAACCAGCAAACGGGGAATATGGAGGCAACCCTTTTGCTCAAACAGGGGTTCTACAATTTCAAATATGTCATTGAGCGTGAGGATGGGACCGTAGAACTCAATACCGTGTGCGGGAACTTCCATTTCACGGAAAACACCTACACCATTCTGGTGTATTACCGGAATTTTGGGGATATTTACGACAGTGTTATCGGGATTGGCTCGGTCAATTCCACCACGATCAGTAACTAATTCCTCCCAAAAGGACATGGAGACCACGCCGGTAAAACACGGAGGGCGATACAAACTGAAGTACCGCGGGACGGAATGCCTGAACTGCGGGCATCCGCTGGAACTCAGCGACCGCTATTGCCCCAACTGCTCACAGGCCAACAGCACCAAACACCTTACTATCCGGGACTTCCTGGATGAGCTCTTCGAGGATATGGTCCGGTTTGACACCCGCCTGGTCCGGACCCTCTACACCATGCTCTGGCGGCCCGGCGGTGTTTCCAGGGATTTTATCGCCGGCCGCAGGAAGACCTATGCAAATCCTTTCCGGCTCCTGCTGAGCGTGGCATTCATCTATTTTCTGTTACTGACCGTAACCGGGGATTTTGATCGCTACGACCGTCAGTTTGGAGGCAGCACCACGGACCAGCTCAACCGGATCCCGGGCATTGAATTCGATCTGGACCAGGAAGGGGAGGAAGCCGTCCGGGCACTGCAGGACCTGGACAGCACGCAGCGACGAGAACTGCAAAAGCTGGGGATCAAAGG
>JAWWDW010000285.1:0-3590 GCA_033719735.1 Robiginitalea sp.
GGCCTGATCAAAAACTGCTTCCAGTCCCCTTCGGACAGGATATGCCGGAAGCCTACGTCCCCCCCATAGGAAAATTTTTCTGAGGTAGGTACCTTCAGGACGAAGTTCATCCACAGCTTGCTATCCGCCTCCTGTGCCTGTAAGCAAAACCCCAGTAAAAAACCACAACAAAGTGCCAGGACATGCTTTTGTGTCATAGTTTGGTTCCCGCTAATGCATGCATCCAAAAATAAACAGCCTTGCCGCTTTGGCAAACCTCAGGCATCCTCGCCAGTGGGTCCGGATGCAGCCTTACCCTTTTTTGGCAATCGTTTCGCCTCCTTCAGACTCCTGTGGATGATCCATTCCAGCTGCCCGTTCACGCTGCGAAACTCGTCATCCGCCCACTTTTCGACCGCTTTGAAAAGTTCCGGATCGATTCGTAATGCGAAAGCCTTGCGTTTACTCAAAATTAAGAATTTAACGTTCCTGCGTTCACCACGGGAACCGCTTCTTTGTCGCCACAAAGCACTACCATGAGGTTGCTGACCATGGAGGCCTTTTTGTCCTCGTCAAATTCGATGATCTCATCCCTGGAGAGCTGCAGCAGGGCATCCTCCACCATGCCAACCGCTCCTTCCACGATCTTTTTCCGGGCTGCCACAATGGCCACCGCCTGTTGGCGTTTCAGCATGGCGTTGGCGATTTCGGGGGCATAGGCCAAATAGCCAATACGCGCCTCGATGACCGTTATCCCTGCAATGGCAAGGCGTTCGGTAATCTCCACCTCCAGGGCCTCGTTAACCTCATCCATCCCGGAACGCAAGGTAAGTTCCGCCTGCTCGTCGTCAAAGTTGTCGTAGGGGTAGGAACCGGCCAGTTTCCGAACGGCCGCGTCGGTCTGCACCCGTACGAACTCCACGTAGTTATCCACTTCAAAGGCTGCCTTGAAGGTGTTCTCCACCTTCCAGACCAGGATAACGTTGATCAGGATCGGATTCCCGATCTTGTCATTGACCTTTACGCGTTCGCTGTCAAAATTCCGGGCGCGTAGGGAAATTTTCTGTCGGGTGTAGAAAGGATTTGCCCAAAAAAACCCGTTGTCCTTAACCGTGCCCTTGTAGGCGCCGAAAAGGACCAATACCTTGGAGCTGTTGGGGTTTACGATAAAAAAGCCCCGCATGATGAGGATGATCAGGGGCACTCCAAACAGGTACCATGGGTTCGCCGTCATCACCAGGGCTGCCACGGTCCCGGCAATCACCAGGAGCAGTACCAGCAACATGAGATAGCCGCTGGTAGCCGTAATTTGTTTCTCGTTATTCATAATTATAGCTTTTTGATATCATAATAATACTACTAATATTTTTAATTTGCAAATCCAGTTGTACAATTACCGCCCGTGCAAAGGAGCGTTTGCCATAAACCTGTTATTTTTGCCGGGAACCTGACACGGTCAGGCAATCCTCCAACCCATTGCTCGTGAGCCTTACGACCAAAATTGTCCTCGGCCTTATTGTCCTGCATCTGTTGATCGGTTTTGGATGGCTCCTGTATAAATTATCCCCCAGGAAAGAAGAAAAAGAAGATGATACGGAAACTGGAACACCACAAAACCCGGATAGCTGAGAAAATACGGGAGGTTTTCCAGGCATCCTATGCAGTAGAGGCCCAGCTGCTCGGTGCGACGGATTTCCCTCCATTGAAAAGGCAGGTGCCACAGTTTACCGAATGCCCCAACGATTTTTACGGATACTTTAAAGACGGCCTCCTCGCCGGGGTGGTTGAGGTAGTCCCGGGAAAAGGATCCACGCACCTCCAAAGCCTGGTGGTGCACCCGGAGTTCTTCAGGCTGGGGATCGGAAGTAGTCTGGTGGCCTGGGTGCTCGACACCTTTAAAAGTCCGGTATTCACGGTGGAAACAGGCCTTGACAATGGCCCCGCCACGGCTTTATATCTGAAGTTCGGGTTTCAAAAAATCCTTGAATACGATACGGACCACGGGGTACGGAAGGTGCGGTTTGAAAAACGGATGGAGCCACATCCAACAAAGCCATAACCTCATAAACTGGCAAAAAAAATTCCGCAAAGGATACCCCCGCGGAATTTGTAACCTACTAACTACCCTTAAGGGTACTGCAGAATTAGAACGGATCGAACTCAAACTTCTGTCCTCCAACCGAAGCCTCGGCCATCAGCCCACCTTTGGAATGGGTGAATACTGCCACGCCATTTTTGTAGGTCAAATCCAGGCTTACACCCGCCTCTATGGCCGTGGCTGAAAGCCCCGCGTCAAATTCGTAATTCCCCTCTTTGAATTTTTCCACATCCGCATCGGTCTCAAAGAAGATCACCTCCATGATGGCTTGCCCGCCTGCCTGAAGGCCCACACTGACCTCCTTCAGGCTGGCCATCCCTACCGCTTTGCCAGCGTGATAGAGCACCCCGTTCCCGGAAGCCCCTCCTATGATAAACCCGCCTTTACCCACATTGGGAAACACGGCTGCCCCTGCAGAATTGTTGAAGAATTCCTTCATTTCGGGGTTGAGATCGAACAGGGTTTTCACCGCCTTGTCGGCATCTTCCATGATCTTTTGATCTTTTTTACTCTGGGCGGAAAGGGTCATGGCCATCCCCCCCACAATAAATAGTGCGACAAATAATCTTAATTTTTTCATGAACATTTTGATTAATTATATTCTGAAGTTAAACAACTGCTAAAAGCGAGTATTAAGGTAACCTTTTATACTGGTTTTTAAGGGATGGTTGCGTATTTTATTTATGCTACATCGGGCCTGTTTCGGACTTCCCTCCATGACCTGGCCTCGTCTTACATCCATCCCGTTAGGGCAGCGAATACAGACGTTCCAGGTTGGGGGTAGGCAGGTATGGAGGCCAACCCCTTCCCATCAATCGAGAAGGATGTTTCAATCCCTCATTTGGGCCATGACCTCGCCTATGTGCCCCATGACCTCATCGAGTTCTTTTGTGGGGCTGAAATCCATGATCTTGAGGTCTTCTTCAACGATGGCAGTATGGCCTGCAGGCATGTAAAACACATCCCCCGCCTCCAGCAATTCCTCGGTTCCATCATCGTAGATCGTTTTCATACGGCCTTCGACAATGTACCCCCAGTGGGGGCAATGGCAACTATCGTTCTCAAGGCCCTTGAGCAGGGGCGTAAAATCAGTTCCCCTGGGCAATTCATGAAAGGCAACGGTCATGCCTCCAAACCCGGGCAAGGCCCGCATTACGGTTCCCGGAGCCTCCATGGTCACGGGGATGTCTTCTTTTTTGATTTTCATGGCACTGGTTTTAGGTTGTTTGTAAAAATAGCGTCCCAGAAGGTACGCTTTTTTTACCCGAATCGTGCAATATCCCACTAAGAATTAACCAGTTAACCCGGAACCTCCCCAAATACGACCATGCGTACAGAACGCAGTTGGCTGTCGTAGCTCCATGCTATCTTTTCGCTCCCGCGAAACGCATTTCAGCCTGCTCCACCACTTTTACTGGAAATCCTTCGGTTGATAACTTCCGGATTGAACTTTAAACCCTGGACGAAGTGTAACGGATTCATACTCCCATCCGCCCTTTTCCGACGAAGCCTA
>JAWWDW010000286.1:0-3583 GCA_033719735.1 Robiginitalea sp.
ATACATTTGGTAGTTTAATCGCTTATTTAGTATCAATCAATAAATATTTTAAAGCAAAAACGGGTTTAGGTTTCACATTGTAAGCCCTGAAAATTTAACTACCCTTTAAAAATCTGGCTGCCCAAAACACCGTAGTTTTAGCCAAACTAAAATCCACGACATGAAACGAGTTCTTACACTAACCGCCATTGCGCTGACAATGGCAATCTCTACAACGGTCTCCGCCCAGGAATTCAGCGGCCTGGACAAAAGCCCCATGGACATGGCCAGTTACCCGACCAGCTACAGGGTTTCTGACAAAGCCGTCCGAATCACCTACAGCCGGCCACAACTGAAAGGGCGTTCCCTCTCAGACCTCTGCCCCGCTGGAAAGGTTTGGCGGACCGGAGCAAATGAGGCTGCGGAAATCACCTTCTACAAGGATGTGACTTTCGGGGGAACCTCGGTCAAAGCAGGGACGTATTCCCTTTTTACCATTCCGGGAGCCGATCAGTGGACGGTCATCCTCAATGAGAACCTGAACCAGTGGGGAGCCTACTCCTATGATGAAGGTGCCGATGTGGCCAGGGTCACTGCTGATGCTTCCATGGATGGAACCTCTCTCGAGGCATTCTCCATTGCCTTCAAGGAGGTCGAAGACGGGGTCCATATGGTTATGGGATGGGACAAGACACGCGTAGCAGTTCCCATTAGCATGTAAGAAATACCATAGCGTTAACCTAAAAACCGGTGTTGAAAGCACCGGTTTTTTTTATCTCGGGTCCTTCTATTTTTCCAGGTTGGAAGCGGCCGTATCCCCTTTTCGAATCACGAATTCCACTCTGCGGTTCCGGCTTCGACCTGCCTCATTACTGTTTGAGGCCACGGGTTGTGAAGCCCCATAGCCCCGCCAGCGAATCCGGCTGGCAGGCATCCCCAGACGGGTCAGGTAAGTTGCCACCGCCTCACAGCGGCGCTCCGATAGTGTTTGGTTGTATCCAGGGCTTCCAGTGGCGTCAGTGTGCCCCCCCAGATGGAGTTCCAGGGTGGGGTCCGCCTGAAGGAAACCGAACAGGGAATCCAGTTCTTCCCTGCCCGAATCCGAAAGACGGTAGGTATCAAATTCAAATAGCAGGGAACGGAAAACCTGCACACTGTCTAACCGGAAGGCCGCTGGATCCTCATTTTTTGGGGAGGCATCTGCGGTCTGATTCGCTATAGGGTCTTCCCGTAATTCGACCTGGTCCAGGTAATAATAAGCCCCTTTGTTCGAACGACGCCGGGTGGCCCGCGTCCGCGTTTCCCTGTTTGTCCTGAAATTCCCCAGGATCAGGTACCGCTCGGTTCCCTTTGCCCGGAACTCCGTTTCCACCCGCATCCATCCCGAGGTATCCGTGGCGAAGCCATCGCTCCTGATCTCTAAATACTGATAGGTGTTTTCGGAAATGGCGTATCGCTTTCCCCTTGTGATCGGCTTTTTGGTTTTCAGGGAAAGGGGGGCGCTGCTGAAGAGGACCCCAAAATCCCGAACCGCATAGTCCGAGCGTTCCGCCAGGCTTACGTGGAAGGAGAGCAGGTAGGATTTCCCTTCCTGCAACGGGGCTTTTAACGCTACCTGAAGGTATTCCCGGTAATCCCCCGGGGCATAGGCATAGAACCCTGCGTATCCATGTCCATCCAGGGTGGTCTGGGCTCCGTTGAAATTCTCCGGGGTCCCCATATGCTGGGAACACAGGTGAAAGTAATCTGTAGAACCCAGGGTGGGGGTCGTCCAAATAGCCACGTCATCCTGGAAATTCCCGAGATACCTTGGGCAATTCCGGTATTGTTCGAAACCCGGGTTGGGAACCAGGTTCTGGGCCATCATCCCCAATGGAAAGAGGCTACCCAGGTAAACCAACCACCTGAACACAGGCTTTTTGCGCATTTTTCCTACCGTGTTTGTCCTCAAGGTAAAAAATACGTAAAACAGTACGGGCATTCAGGGGAATTCCCTCGATCAAAGGTTCGTTATCCCAGACAGATTCCTTTTCGGGGGCGGGTTACAGGTCGAATTTATAGCTCACCCCACCCAGCACCTGAAAGCCCTGGACCCTGAAGTTGGCCCATCGCTGGTACTGGTTGTTGGCCAGGTTGCTCGCCCTGGCAAAAATGGAGAGCTGGTCGTTCAAATGGTAGCCCAGGCGGATATTGGCATCAAAGAACCCATCCAGGGATACGATACTGGCTGGAAAATCCTCAGGGTCCACATTTTCCGCCGCAATAGTGGACAGATCCTCCCGTTCCCCCACATAAAAAAGGCTTGCCCCCAGGGACCACCGGGGTCCGATCTGATAATCGAGGAATAGGGTACCCTCCAGGTTCGGAAGATTCCAGGCCGGGTTGTCCGTTTCTGTATCGTACTCATTGATGGTGGCGTTCACCCCCAGGGAGAAGTTGCGGTTTACCGCCAGCTGCAGTTCCGCAAAAATACCAAGGGTCCTGACATCGTCGTAAAACAGCCTGAAGGAATTGCCAAAGGCGTATCCCTCCTCCGACCGGAACTCATTCAGGGGATTGAGTAAAAAGAGGGGCAGGAAATTCTCTGCGCGGTACGAGCCCCTGAGGTTATAGCTCAACTCGGGCAGCAACTGGCCCCGAATCCCCACATAGGCATCGTACTGGCGGTCGGTGGGCATTATCATAAGGGTTGGGGACAGGAAGGGGTTCTCCCTGCTGAAATCGTAATAGGAGTTCTGACGGAGTCCTCCCTCGATCCCCCCGTATGCCACCACCGTTTCTTCCAGGAGTCGGTATGAGGCCCGAACCGCAGGGTAGATGTAAAAATTGCTCTCGCTTTGTTCGGAGTCCAGGCCATAGACCAGTTTTGCGCCCAATTCGAGTTTCAGGTCGTCCCGGGTCAGCAGAAGGGAAGGTTCCAGGCCTGCCTGGAAATACCCATAGCTGGTCCCCGGCTGGAACGTCGTACTGGTCAGGGGGGCATTGGTAAATTCCCCGCCCACATAGTCCAGGAGCACCCCCAGGTTCAGGGTTTCCTCCGTGACCGGAAGTTCGAACCCTGTTTGCAGGATCAGGCGGTTCTCCGAGGATTCGGAGCCATCCCTGAAATGCCGGGCGGTTACAGCAGCCTCGCTGAAATAGGAATCGGAAAGGCTCACCCCGCCTTTGAGTTCCGCCTTGAAATAATCCTGGTCCGAATCAATCCCGGAAACGATCCCCACATCCGTGATCGATTCTGGAAGCCCGTACCAGTTGTACCTCCGGTGTTCGATTCCGGCCCCGAGATTCCAGTCCCAGTCCCGGTCCTTTCGGGAATACTTGAGGTCCAGGGTAGTGTTGTAGAAATCGGTATCCAGGGGCGTGCCTTCAATGTCCCCCCTGGAGGAAAAATGGTTCAGGCCGATATCCAGTAGCTGTTTCCCCCGGTCAAAATCAAGGCTGGTGTAAAAATCCGCCCGGGCGTTGTTGTAATTTCCCAAACCCAGGGAGGCATAGGTGTTGAAGATCTTTTCGGTTTCGCTTCGCTGAACCGCCGCCGCACGGCCCTTGGCCGGTGTAAAGGTAGAGGCGACGGGGACCGAGGAAATACGGAACTGCACCGGGA
>JAWWDW010000287.1:0-3564 GCA_033719735.1 Robiginitalea sp.
CCCCAAAACCCCCGGATTCAAGATAACGCCCCGCGTTGCAAAACCCTTGCACTTTTAAGAGACGGATTTTCCGATTCGCTCCGTTGTTACCACCGTACTAAGAAAGGAGGAGACTGCCAACTGCTACTGCCAACTTCTAACGCTTCTCCTTAAACTTCCGAAGGGTATCCTGGGTAGTTTTTGAAAGGGCCAGCTTCCCTGTCATGGAAGCCCTGTCTGTCAACAACGTTTCCCAATGGTCGGTTCCTTCCCAAAGCGCCTGTTTCATAAGGGAAAGGGCGTTCGGGGAGTAGGAGGCCAGCTGTGCGGCAAACAGCTCGGATTCCTTGTCCAGTTCTTTGCGGGAATCGAAAACCCGGGAAAACAACCCATGCTCCAGGGCCCAGTACGCACTTTTCCATTCTGTGGGTGAGAGCGACAGGGCAGCCAGCCCTGAAACTCCTGCCTTGCGTTCCACTGCCGGGGCAATCACCAGGGGGGCAATACCGATGCTGAGTTCCGACAGGCGTATGGAGGCGGCCTCCGAAGCCAGGACGTAATCACAAGCGGCAATCAGTCCGACCCCACCCCCGACAGCTTTGCCGTGGACCCGTCCCACGATGGGTTTCGGGCAGGCGCGCATCGCATTGATCAGCCGGGCAAAACCACTGAAGAATTCCGTGCTTTGTTCCGGGGTGGCAACCTGAAGGAGTTCGTCAAAAGATGCCCCTGCACAGAAGGCCCGGTCTCCCTCGGATTGCAGCAGGATAACGGTTACTTCCGGGTTGTTTCCCAGAGAGCCAAGCTCGTTGCAAAGACGCCTGAGGAGTTCCGAGTTGAGGGAGTTACTGGCAGGATGGCCGAATTCCAGGGTGGCCAGGGGGCCGGAGAAACTCGTGTAAAGGCTTCCTTGCGTTCGGGTTGTTCCCATGGTTTTTTATCAAAGTTATGCGTTTTGCAAAAGGGGGCGAAATTTTCGACGGAACTTCCAGACCAGGGCCCCTCCCCGTACGATCATCCAGCAGGTAAAGGCGATCCAGATCCCGTAGAGCCCCCATTCCAGAAATGTACCGAGATAAAGCATGGGAATAAACACCAGAAAGGTAGCTGCCAGCAGGACGTTCCTCAGGAACCGCATTTCCCCGAGCCCTTTGAAGATCCCGTCAAAAATAAAAGCAGCCATGTTGATCGGCTGGCCCAGAATTACGATAAAGAAGATGCTGTTGAAGGCAGCCAGCACGGTAGGGTCTGCCGAAAAAACCCTTCCGATGGGCTCATAAAAAACAGCCCCTAAGACCATTAGGAGCAGGGACACCCAAAAGCCATAACGGACCGTCCTGCGTGCCAGCATCCAGAGGCTGTCGTAGTCCCGGGCCCCCAGGAAACGGCCGCCGAGGATTTTTCCTGCAGCCGAATAGCCGTCTATGAAGAATGCGGCAAAGAGCCACAGGTTAACCGCAATGGTATGGGCCCCGATATATTGATCTCCAAGCGCGGTAGCTTCCCGGACAGCGAACAACAGGGCCGCGTTCAGCGAGAGGGTCCGGATAAACAGGTTAAGGGCCATCCCAACCAGCCGTTTGAGCTCTGGATGCAGGGGCAGGCGTGGAATCAATTTTACTTCGGTTTGGGTCAGTAACAGCCAAAAGGCCATTACAGCCATCACGGCCTGTGAAATGAGGCTGGCCCAGGCCGCACCTTCAAGATGCATGGCCGGGATGTATCCCTCTATACCATAGACCAGGATCAGGTCGAGGACAATATTGAGGGAAGCCCCGGTGATGGCGATCAGCATGGGCCAAACGGTATTTTGAAGCCCCTGGAAGATCCCGATGATGGCAAAAACGAACAAGGTCAGTGGAAATCCCCAGGCCCTTATGCCGTAATAGGTAATACAGTATTCGAGGATCCTGCCTGAGGCGTTCAGGAGCTCGAATATTTCCCGGCTGAAAGGCAGGGATGCCAGGAGGATCAGGATGCTGATCCCCACATTCAGGCTGATGGCCTGTGCCGGCAACGAGGTGATTTCACTGAGTTTACCAGCGCCGTAGTACTGGGCGATAATTGCCGAAATAGCAGAACGCGTCTGTCCGAGGATCCAGATAAGCATGCTCAGAAAGGACCCGACGATTCCAACTGCGGCCAGGGATTCCAGGCCGTATTCCGGGATGTTTCCGACAATGGCTGTATCGGTAATACTCAATACAGGCTCAGCGATTCCGGCAACGATGGCAGGAATGGCCAGGCGGTTGATGTTTTTACGGCTCAGGGCTGGATTCACGGGGCGAAGATAAGAGGAGCTCGTAACAATAAAAAGGATCCGAACTTTGCTGTGGAAAATATACGGAGCCCAGGCGTATATACCCGCGCTGTTCGTAAAACCGCTGGTTTCGCCTGTTTTGGCTGAAGGTGTCCAGGCGTACGGAGGCAGCCCCTTCGTACCGGGCTTTTGCTTCGGCAAAATCCATGAGTTGCCGGGCATATCCCTGACCCTGGAACTGCGGGTGTATGGCCAGGCGATGCACATAGCGGTTATCCCCATTGGGGACGATCCACTGCACCGCCCTGTATTCTTCATCCATCACTTTGGAGAGTGCTATACAGCCAACAAGCCGACCTTTTAGTTCCAGCACCCACAACTCCCCGCGCTGCAAATCAATTGTAAAAGCTTCTCGGGACGGATATTTTTCATTCCACTGATAGATGCCTTTTCTGCGCATATCTACCGCGCAGGCCTTTGTAAGCAGCAAAACATCGGGGATATCGGTTAACTTTGCAGGTCGGATCACCGTTCGGCATTTTATTGTAAATTTAGAATATTAACCAAAAGCACCACTGATGAAAAACATTCTGGTTCCCGTAGGAAACTCTCCGGATTCATATGAAACCCTTCAATATGCAGTGCAGTTTGCCGCTGAGTTTGGTGCGATGGTCTATGTGATGGAAGTGCTGAACCTGAGTACCCGGGCCGGGGATCTGGCCAACCTTAAGGAAAAGGTGGTTGAAAGCAGCCGGGAACGGGTTCGGCAGATGCTTGAAAAAGTAGATTCTGGCAAGGTAGAGATCAAGGTGGCAACGTACTCTGGAGACCTGATAGATGGCCTGAAGGACCTGGACAGGGAACTGGGGATTGACCTTATTATCATTGCCCCCAGGAGCGTTGAAGTGGACGATGAGCTTTACCTGGGGAACACCTCGGGGAGAATAATAAAACGGACGGATATCCCGACCCTGATAGTGCCAAAAGGCAATAAATTTAAGCCCTACAAAAACATTCTCACTGCTTTTAAATCCGGGGTGCTCAAGCGGAACCGCATCCTGAACCCACTCGTCGAAATCCAAAGGAAGTACGATTCCAATATCAGCTTGTTGCTCGTCAAAACGCCGGGATATACGGATGACGATTTAAAAATCAATACGGCCCTGATGGATATCAGCAGTCAGGTCACCATGACCGAGCAGGCGAATACCTACCTCGGGGTCCTCGAGCAACTCGAACGCCATCAGCCCGACCTGCTTTGTGTATTCCGAAGGAAGCGCGGGTTCTTTTCCACGCTTTGGGAGAAGAACCGGATCCCGAAATCC
>JAWWDW010000288.1:0-3550 GCA_033719735.1 Robiginitalea sp.
TCCCGCTTCGAAAAGTGGGGGGTCTCCGTGGGAAGGGCCTCTCCGCCTCCCGAAAGCACATGGCATTCACACTGTATGCAGGTACCGCCGCCCCCACAGGCAGAGGGCAGGAATATTTTCTGGTTCCCCAGTGTGGAGAGGAGTGAATTCCCGGAAGGGACCTCAATCTCTTTTTCTCCGTTAATCGTAATGGTCACAGGGCCAGAAGGGGCGAGTTTCTCCTTGGTAAATAAAAGGAGTGCCACCAGGGCCATAACCAGGACCAGAAATGCGACAATGGTGATAACAATCGTCCCAACCGTAGTGGTAGCTAATATCATTACTGCTTGTTTATTGCGTCGTTATAGGAAATCACTACTTCCTCTGATTCTTTCTCTTTTTCACTTTCTTCAGTATTCCCGGTCACCGTATCCGGCTCCGCTGCGCGGACAGCAGTTTCCGGTGCAGGACTGGGGGCGCCCTCATCCCCTCCGGTGAGCATCCCGCCACAACTCTGGAACCCAATGCCCATCAGGCCTGTGATGATAAAGGTAATACCGAGTCCCCTCAGGGGTGGCGGAACATTGGAATACCGGATTTTCTCCCGGATGGCGGCGATGGCCAGGATGGCCAGGAACCAGCCGATCCCGGAACTGATGCCGTAATTAAGGGCCAGTCCGAGGGACGGGATCTCACGCGCCTGCATGAAGAGCGAGCCTCCAAGGATGGCACAGTTCACCGCGATCAGGGGCAGGAAGATCCCCAGGGAGTTATACAGGGCGGGCGAAAACCGCTCCACCACGATCTCTACCAGCTGTACCATAGTCGCGATGGTGGCGATGAACATGATAAAGGATAGAAAGCTCAGGTCGTATTCCGCATATTGCGGGCCCAGCCAGGAAAGTGCTCCTTCCTGTAGGATGTACTGGTCCAGCAGCCAGTTCAGGGGTACGGTTACCCCAAGCACAAAAATAACGGCTGCACCCAGGCCCACGGCCGTCGCCACCTTCTTGGAAACGGCCAGGTAGGAGCACATCCCCAGGAATACGGCGAAAACCATATTGTCAATAAATATCGATTTGAAGAATAATTCTATATGTTCCAGCATCTCTTACGGTTTCGCTTCGTTATTCTTTAATTTTCTTCGATCAGCGCCCTGTTCCTGGAGCGTTGTACCCAAATGATCAGCCCGACCACAATAAGGGCGGCGGGGGGCAGGATCATAAAGCCGTTGTTCTCATACCCGATGGAATACAGCCCGGTCTTTGCGATCGGGTCCCCAAATACACGGATACCTAGGAGGGTTCCGGACCCCAGCAATTCCCTGAAGACCCCGACAATGACCAGGATCACCCCGTAACCCAGGGCGTTTCCAATACCGTCCAGAAAGGAACGCCAGGTGCCGTTTCCGAGGGCAAAGGCCTCGAAGCGCCCCATGATGATACAGTTGGTAATGATCAACCCCACAAATACGGCCAGGGTCTTACTGAGTTCATAGGCGAAGGCCTTAAGCACCTGGTCCACGATGATCACCAGGGTGGCAATCACCACAAGTTGGACGATGATCCGGATTTTGGAGGGGATGATGTTCCGCATCAGGGAGATCACCACGTTGCCGACCCCCATCACGAAGATGACCGAAAGGGCCATCACCACGGATGCTTTCAATTCAGCGGTAATCGCAAGGGCCGAACAGATCCCGAGCACCTGTATGGTGATCGGGTTGTTGTCCGCAAGCGGGTCCAAAATCAGGTTCGCATCTTTTCTGGAAAGCAGTCCCATATTAGCTCTTTGTTATTGATTCTAAATAGTCTTTATACAAATACAAACTCTCGGAGATCATTGCACTGACCCCGTTTCCGGTGATGGTCGCCCCTGCAAGGGCATCTACCGCATTGTCGTCTTTGTTCTCGTTGGTCGGGTCGTTATTCCCCTTGACCACTTTAACACCTACCAGACGGCCGTTATCCATTATGGATTCCCCCTTGAAGTCATCCATAAAAAAGCGCTCTTTGATGTTGGCGCCCAGGCCGGGGGTCTCCGCCTTGTGGTCAAAATAAACGCCCTGTACGTTCATGTCCCTGTCCAGCGCCATAAAACCCCAGATGGCATCCCAAAGTCCCTTTCCGTACATGGGAAGGATGTAGAAGGTTTCCCCGTCCTTCTCGCCGATAAAAACGGGAAGCTTGGGGTTTTTTCCATCCTTGAGGGCAGCCAGCTGCTGCTTCATGTCGATCAGGTAGGCCTGGTCATCCTGGGTGATTTGGTCCCCGTCGATGACCAGCTGTTCCTTGATATACTCGGTGAAGACCTGTTCCACCTGGTCCTTGGGGACAAAATCCACTGAGCTATCCCCCTCGTTTTCGTTGATCCCCATGGCGTAGAGGATGTTCTGCTGTTTTTCAAAGCGCTCATTCTCCTTGATAAGCGGCTTCAGTCCAGAGGCCAGGTAGGCCAGGATCGCACCCACCACCGCCACCATAAGGGCGGCAAAAACAACCGTGTAAACGTTTTTCTCCGTATTGATTGCCATAGTTAAACGGTTTCAGCTTTAAGTTCTTGGGCTTTGTCATCCGTGGTTTGCGGATAGATCGTTGCCGATTTGAATCTTTTGAGTCGTTTGCGAACGTTGCCGCGGACCACGTAGTGATCGATCGTGGGGGCAAAAACGTTCATCAGCAGGATGGCCAGGAATACGCCTTCCGGGTAGGCCGGGTTGAAAACACGGATCATCACCGAGAGGAACCCGATCAAAAACCCGTAGATCCACTTCCCGCGGTTCGTCTGGGAACCGGTAACCGGATCGGTCGCCATATAGACGATTCCGAAGGCGAGCCCCCCGACGATGAGGTGCTTCCAGTAATCAAAGCTCATCAGCCCGTAGAAACGGCTACCCTCGCCAATCCATCCGAGGTCCACGACCCCGTTGAAGATAAGCCCCATAACCAGGGACCCGATAACCGCACTGACCATGATGCGCCAGCTCGCGATTTTACTGAACATCAGGAACAGCCCCCCCAACAGGATCAGGAAGGCAGAGGTCTCCCCGACCGAACCTGGGATAAAGCCGAAGAACATGTCGGCCGTATTGTAGTCGTAAGCGCTGTTCTGGGCGAGGGATCCAAGGATGGTTTCACCGGAAATGGCATCCGGCGTCCCGGCCCGTTCCACGGCCCCGTGCACCCATACCTTGTCCCCACTCATCCAGGTCGGGTAGGCGAAGAACAAGAAGGCGCGGATGGTCAGTGCCGGGTTCAGGATGTTCATCCCGGTACCCCCGAAGACTTCCTTTCCGATGACGACCCCGAAAATGACGGAGACCACCAGCATCCACAGGGGGGTATCCACAGGTATGATCAGGGGAACCAACATCCCGGTGACCAGGTAGCCTTCCTCCACCTCATGGCCCTTGATGATGGCAAAGATGAATTCTACCCCCAGGCCCACGGCATAGGATATGATCACCAGGGGCATGACCAGCTTGAAGCCGAGCCAGAAGTTTTCCCAGGTCAGGAAATTCCCCCACAGGTCCAGTACCCTGGGGTCCCCGCTGGCAGCGTCGATGGCGGCA
>JAWWDW010000289.1:0-3545 GCA_033719735.1 Robiginitalea sp.
CAGGATTCGTTCCGCTCCAGGGCATCCTTGGCAAACAATTCCCCAAGTTCGAGGAAATCCGCCACGCGCCCGGCTTTTTCGAGTTCGGGATTCACGCCATCCAGGCTGCCGGGCACGCGGACATTTTCGTAAAAATCCTTCCGCAGGGCGGCAATTTCGTCAATAGCTTCCTTCAGGCCTTCTGCATTGCGGGACATCCCGCATTTATTCCACATGATCTTTCCGAGCTTCTTGTGGTAGTAATCCACAGGGTTTTCGCCCTTGGCATCCATAATACGCTGCAGGCGTTCGCGCACTTCCGCTTCCGTTTTCTCAAAGGCTTCGCTATCCGTGGAGATGGGCCCTGTTCGGATATCGTCAGAGAGGTAATCCCCGATGGTGTAGGGCAGCACGAAATACCCGTCCGCCAGTCCCTGCATCAGTGCAGAGGCCCCAAGGCGGTTCGCCCCGTGGTCGCTGAAGTTGGCTTCTCCGGTGCAGTAACATCCGGGAATGGTGGTTTGCAGGTTGTAATCTACCCAAAGCCCTCCCATGGTGTAGTGAACCGCCGGATAGATCATCATTGGCGTCTTGTACGGGTTTTCGTCCACGATCTTTTCATACATCTGGAAAAGGTTGCCGTATTTGGCAGCGACGACCTCTTCTCCCAGGCGGGTGATGGTTTCCTTATCCGGGTTATTGATTCCCGAAGTCATGGCTTTTTCCTGCCCATAGCGCTGGATGGCCGATGCAAAATCCAGATAGACGGCTTCCCCGGTTTTATTAACACCGAAGCCGGCATCGCAACGCTCTTTGGCGGCCCTGGAGGCCACATCCCTGGGGACGAGGTTTCCAAAAGCAGGGTATCGGCGTTCCAGATAGTAATCCCGGTCTTCCTCGGGGATTTGGGTCGGCCTGAGCTTGCCTTCCCGTATCGCCTTGGCATCCTCCAGTTTTTTGGGAACCCAGATCCGCCCGTCATTCCTCAGGGATTCGGACATCAGGGTGAGTTTGGACTGATGGTCCCCCGAAACGGGGATGCAGGTAGGGTGTATTTGTGTGAAGCACGGGTTGGCAAAGAAAGCGCCCCTTCGGTGCGCCCGCCATGCGGCGGTTACATTGCTTCCCATAGCATTGGTGGAGAGGTAAAAAACGTTTCCATACCCCCCGGAGGCCAGTACCACGGCATGGGCGGAGTGGCGCTCGATTTCTCCTGTGACCAGGTCCCGGGCGATAATCCCGCGGGCCTTTCCATCCACCAGGACCACATCCAGCATTTCATGACGGGTGTAGGATTTGATTTTCCCCCGGTGAATCTGTCGGTTCATGGCAGCATAGGCACCGAGCAGGAGCTGCTGGCCGGTTTGACCCTTGGCGTAAAAGGTACGGGAGACGAGCACCCCTCCAAAAGAGCGGTTGTCCAGCAATCCTCCGTATTCACGCGCAAAGGGAACCCCCTGGGCCACGCACTGGTCGATGATGTTGACGGATTCTTCCGCCAGCCTGTAAACATTGGCTTCCCGGGACCGGTAATCGCCTCCCTTGATGGTATCGTAGAACAGGCGGTATGGGCTGTCGCCGTCCCCCTGGTAGTTTTTGGCGGCGTTGATACCCCCCTGGGCGGCAATACTGTGGGCACGACGGGGAGAATCCTGATAGCAGAATGTTTTGACGTTGTACCCCAACTCAGCCAGGGTGGCTGCGGCAGAAGCCCCTGCCAGGCCCGTCCCAACGATAATGATATCGATGTTCCGTTTGTTGGCCGGGTTTACCAGCTCAATATCGTTTTTATGCTTGGTCCATTTCTCGGCCAGTGGGCCGGAGGGCACTTTAGAATCCAGAATTCCCATAATTAATGCGTTATAGGGTTTAGGTGATGATAGAGGGCGATAAAGACGAAAAGAAGCGGAACCACAATGGCGTAGAGCCGGGTGAAGTTGCGTATCGCCGGGGTATACTTGTTGTTGACTCCCATGGACTGGAAGGAAGATGCGAAGCCGTGCCACAGGTGCAGGGACAGCAGCACAAAGGAAACCACGTAGAGTACTGTACGCCAGAGGGGCGCAAATTTTTCCACGGTCTCGGCATAGTACCGGGTAGGGTCTTCAGGGTTTGCCTCGATGAATTTGTAGTTCATCTCATGAACCCAGAAGTCATAGAAGTGCAGTCCCAGGAATGCGAGTACCACCGCTCCGGTGAGGATCATGTTCCTGGAGGTCCAGGGGGCATTGGCGCTCCCCCGGTACTTTACGTAACCGACAGCCCGGGCCTTCCTGTTCTGAAGCTCCAGCACGAAACCCATCACGAAATGCACAATCACCCCTGCGATCAGGATGGGCTGCATGATAAATTGCACCAGGGGGTTGTAGCCCATAAAGTGGGACCACTGGTTAAATGTTTCAGGACTGATGACCGAACTGAAATTAATGGTGACGTGGAGGGCCAGGAACAGCACCAAAAAAAGGCCAGATAAGGCCATGATTACCTTTCTGGCAACAGAGGATTTAGCGAGTCCGCTCATGGATAGTTGGTTTTTTAAAGCGAACACAAAAATACTTCACAGCCTACTTAATAACAAACTTTAACCGCCTTTCTACGGGGATTTAAGCCGATCTTAAGAAGATTTTAGCGTCTGTTCATTTTGCCAGCTCATCCCCCCGCATATCAGAGAGCTGAATGCCCAGTGCCCGTGTGGACAACTGTACGTCGATAAAGCTCAGCAATAGGGACACGATAAGGGCAAAAAGGCTGATGCCGAAAAAGAGGTTTGCCCAGAACATCCACTGGACGTAAATCAGCAACATGCTAAGGGCGCTCAAAAGGAAACTCAGGATGGCCACAGCCTGCATTTGCTTGATGATCTCAAGGCGCCGGGTCAAAAGCCGAACCTGTTTCCCCAGGACATCGGTGGCTTTTTCCCTGTACTGTCCGTGCAGTTGCCGGATCAGGGCGGCAATGGCCAGGTACCGGGCATTGTAGGCCAGCATGCTCAGTGAGATGGCCGGGAACAGCAGGGCAGGGATACTTAAGGTTAATTCCATATTTTCAGGTTGCCGAAAAGGGTACAGATCCCAGTCCTAGTTGATTTTGAATTGCCTTTTCTCCTCCTCACCGCCCAATTTGAGAACAACCTCATAGGTCCCTTTGGGCAGGTAGGTTTTCCCGTCTGAGGCCTCCTTCAACGGAGTCTTGTATTTGGACAGGTACTGCTTTTTTCCGGATTTTGAGAAGGCAACATCGTAGGAAATGACGTTGAATCCCGGGTCGGCTTCCACCTGGGTCTCACTGAGCGGAATGCCGTCAGGGGTTTGCACCACGGCGGTTACCAAGCCGCCTTTCCGGCTGTAGAACCCGATATCCAACCCCGGGGTATTGGGGGTCCCCCAGGTGGAATAGGAATTTCCCCAACGCGAAGAACCCCGGAGGTCAGAAAGCTCAAAAACCACCAGGGATTCCTCCAGGTCCTCTTTCTTCAGGGTCTGTAGGGCAGCGATATCCGCCTTGTAGATGCTGCGTCCGTGCGTCCCTACCAGCAGGTGCTTGGCTTCCTCCTGAATGACCAGGTC
>JAWWDW010000290.1:0-3534 GCA_033719735.1 Robiginitalea sp.
CCCTGAGGAAGGGGTTTCCATCTATGAGAGTTACGGGATGACGGAGACCGCCAGCCATATCGCCCTCAGGAAGTTGTGCAGGGTGCCGGCCGGGAAGGCACCGGAAACCGTGTTGCCTCCGTTTCGGGCCCTTCCCTGGGTGGAGATCGGCACTGACAAACGGGGATGCCTGTCTATCAGGACCTCGTACCTGCCTGAAAACCCCGTGGTGACCAATGACCTGGTCTCCCTGGAATCCGATGAGACGTTCCGGTGGCTGGGCAGGATAGACCATGTGGTAAATTCCGGGGGCGTTAAACTCATTCCGGAACAACTGGAATCAAAACTATCCCCGCTGATTTCTAAACCGTTTTTCCTCACCGGCATGCCGGACGAGACCCTGGGGGAGAAACTGGTCCTCGTGGTAGAGGGGCCCGGGGAAGACGCGCTCCTGCAGAAAATACGGGACGCCAAAGTGGTCGACCGGTACGAAGTCCCCAGGGAAGTCCATTTTCTCAAAAACTTCGTCCATACGCCCACTGGCAAGATCGACCGTCCGCATACCCTCAAAACCCTTGAAACCGAATCAGAATGATAAAACAGCTTTGCGCCTTCG
This sequence comes from Robiginitalea sp., assembly GCA_033719735.1. Lineage (GTDB taxonomy): Bacteria > Bacteroidota > Bacteroidia > Flavobacteriales > Flavobacteriaceae > Robiginitalea. The sequence continues at coordinate 596 of JAWWDW010000290.1, forward strand.
TCTTTATGCTTGCCCTGTCGTACCCGGCAGCAGCACAGCAGATCCTGCCGGAATCCCAGCGGGCCCGTGTGGTGGATGAACTCCTGAAGGAACGCCTCGATTCCCTTCTGCCGGTTTTGATGGACCGGACCGGGATCGATATGTGGGTGCTGATTTCCAGGGAGTACAACGAGGATCCGGTCCTGCGCACCATGTTGCCGGCCACCTGGCTCAATGCACGGAGGAGGACCATGCTTTTATTTTTCCGGGATGCGAGCTCCGGGCGGATGGACAAACTGGCCGTGGCCCGCTATAATATCGGGGAGAGCATACAGTCTGCCTGGGATAAGGAGCAGGAGCCGGACCAGTGGAAACGGCTGATGGACCTGATCCGGGAACGGGATCCGAAGCGAATCGGACTGAATTTTTCAGAAGACCACAACATTGCGGACGGTCTGGACAAAACGGATTTCGAGCTTTTCATGGAGTACCTCCCCGGGAAGTACAAAAACCGGGTGACCTCTGCCGAAGCCCTTGCGGTAGGGTGGATCGAAACCCGTACTCAGCGCGAGATGGCCCTGATGTCTCACCTGGTAGAAATCACCCACAACATTATTTCAGAGGCATTTTCCACAAAGGTGATTACACCGGGGGTAACCACCACTACCGAGGTGGAATGGTGGATGCGGCAAAAAGTGACGGACCTCGGGCTGGAAACCTGGTTTCACCCTACCGTGGACATACAGCGGTCGGCCGAAAAACTGGAGGGACACCTCTATTCCTTCTCGGATCGCCCTGAGAATTCGGTCATCCTTCCCGGGGACCTGCTGCACTGCGATTTCGGCATCACCTACCTGAGGCTGAACACGGACTGCCAGCAACTGGCCTATGTGCTGAAACCAGGCGAGACGCAGGCCCCTGTATTCCTGAGGGAGGCCCTGAAAAAGGGGAACCAGGTACAGGATTTCCTCACTTCCAATATGAAAGAAGGGCTGACGGGCAATGCCATCCTGTCAAACTCCCTGGCCGAGGCCCGGTCCGCAGGGTTGCGACCTGCCATCTACACGCACCCACTTGGTTCGTATGGCCATTCCGCCGGGACCACCATAGGGATGTGGGATGCCCAGGAAGGGGTCAGAAGTGCCGACGGGGAGACCTATACCCTGCATCCGAATACGGTGTATGCCATTGAGCTGAACACCACCGTGAGGCTCGACGCCTGGAACCGCGATATCCGGGTCATGCTGGAGGAAGCCGGGTTCTTCGGACCGGAAGGGTTTCGGTATGTAAATGGAAGGCAAACCGAACTGCACCTGATCCCCCGCTAGTCCCCGTTTCCTTTGGCCCGATGCCACCCCTAACAAGTCTCCATTTTTGGACCAGTTTTTGATGTGCTTGGGTAGCCCGTCCGTGCCGGTGAGATCTCCCAACTTTTCCAGGCGGGGAAGACCCACCATGGGCGCCTGGTAATTTGTATTTTCTTAACATTTAAATTCCTATCTTTAAGGAAGTTAAAAACAATTGCTATGAAAAAGATTTGGATATTATTCTTGTTTGCAGGGCCCTTACTCATGGCCCAGCAAGGCGTTAAAACCATCCGGGGCCAGGTAACCGACGGTCGCTCGCCCCTTCCCGATGTCGCCATCTCAGTGGAAAATGGAGGTGAGAAGACCTTTTCGGATACCGAGGGCCGCTACGCAATTGAGGCGGCTCCGGGCGATGTGCTTTTGTACACCTACCAGGGGATGAAGCCGATGCGAATCCGGGTGGAAGACGTCACACGGATTTTAAACCCCGCCATGGTGATGGATGTGGAGCAGCTCGAGGAAGTCGTGGTGATCGGCAGCAACCGGAAGACCCAGCGGGAACTCGCGATTGAATATCCCGTGAACAAACGACTGATCCGAACCGCCTATGGCATCCTCAACGCGGATACAGCCCCCGGGAATATCCGTTTTATGACCGAGGAAGAGATTACGCCCATCTTCGTTTGCATCCTGGACCTGCTCCGCAACCGGTTTTCGGGCGTACGGGTAGTTGGGGATTGCACCGGTGCCGGAGGCCCTGCCGTGGCCGAAGGACAGCTCACAAACATACAGGGGGTTCCCCAGCGGGATGCAGACTCATTCCAGGAGTTTGACAACCTCGGTCCCCAACGGGTCTTTATCCGGGGGGCGTCTTCCATCTTTAACCAGCGCGCGGCTATTTTTGACGTGGACGGTCAGATATTCACAGAGCCCCCGTTATGGCTGGACATTGGCCAGATCAAGCGCCTGGCCATCCTGAACAACTTTGCCACCTCCACCATGTACGGGAACATCGGTGCCGGAGGTGTGATCGTCATCAATACCCTGGCCGGGGCCCCGAAAGGCGGGAAGCTCACGGACCAGGCCAGGCTTCGCAACAATTTCCTCAGTGGTCCGGTGCTGACCCGTGCAGATTTGGCCGCGAGCCAGCCGACCTATTACAGGGAACTGGTCGAAGCCCCTTCCACGGAGGCAGCCAGGGAGGTCTATGATACCTACGCTTCCCGGTATTCCGGCTCTGCCTATTTCTTTCTGGATGCCTACCGGCATTTTTACGAGGTTCGCAGGGATGCGGATTATGCGGATAACATCATTGAGGGTCATTCCTACCTGTTTGACAAAAACCCGGTGCTGCTAAAAGCCCTGGCTTATACCTATGAGGCCCAATCACGACTTGAAAAGGCCCATGAGGCCTATAAGCAGGTCATGCGGCTGCGCCCCAACTACGGGCAGTCCTACATGGACCTGGCCAACAGCTATCGCAATCTGGGCCGCTATGAGAAGGCCGCAGCCCAATACAAAAGGTACGACTACCTGGTAGACGAAGGACTCATTCCCGTAGACAGCGTTTCCTTTGTGCCTATCCTGAACCGGGAGTACAACAACCTGTTGTCTTTACACACCCCTGCCCTGGTAAGCGTGGCCAACCGCGAG
>JAWWDW010000291.1:0-3529 GCA_033719735.1 Robiginitalea sp.
AAGGTATTGAGCTGTGCCGATTTGTTTGCCGATGTTATGCAACGTGTTCATAACAACACTTCCATTGCATCGAAATTTATCATGTAAATTATTACTCGTTATACAAAATGAAATCAATTACAATCAAAGGATCAGAAAGAGAAAGCGTGGGCAAGAAGTCAAGTAAGGCCCTACGTAATGCTGGAATGGTCCCTTGCGTGGTATACGGGGGGGATGAACCATTGCACTTTTCAGCAGAAGAACTGTCGTTCAAGGATTTGGTGTACACTCCCAATGCCCACACTGTGGTAATTGAACTGGAAAACGGAAACAAGGTGAAAGCGGTAATGCAGGACATTCAATTCCACCCGGTAACAGACCGGATCCTGCATGTGGATTTCTACCAATTGTTTGATGACAAGCCGGTTACCATGAAAATCCCGGTACGCCTTCAGGGGAACTCCCCGGGAGTACGCAACGGGGGTCGCCTGCTTTTCCGCAAGCGGAAACTGGTAATCCGCGCCCTTCCCGACAACCTGCCGGATTTTTTCAATGTGGATATTTCCAAACTGAAAATCGGGGACCTCATTTCGGTAGAAGGCCTCAAGAGCGATGACTTTACCATCCTCCACCCGGACAGCACCGTAGTGGTGCAGGTGAAAACTGCCCGTACCGCCATCCTGGTCGAAGAGGAGGATGAAGAAGGCCTCGAAGAAGGGGCTGAAGAAGGAGCCGAGGAAACTTCAGCCGCAGAGTCTACAGAGGAAGCTGCCAACGAATAAGCTTTCTCCTGTTGCTAGTACAAGGCACCCCTACCTTATTTTGGTACGGGTGCTTTTTGTATTTTGGGATGAACCCCGGGCACTGCATCCCTGTTGGAAGCCGTGACCTTCGCATACGCAACTACCTCAGAAAATAAAGACCCCATGAAAAAATTCCTGGTCGCAGGTTTGGGAAACATAGGCACAGAATACGCCGATACCCGTCATAATATCGGGTTCCAGATTCTGGACCATTTGGCTGCAGAAACTGGTTTTTCTTTTGAATCCGGCCGCCTGGGGGAGACAGGCAGCTTTAAGATCAAGGGGAGGCCTGTGATCTGCCTCAAACCGGGCACCTATATGAATCGGAGTGGAAAAGCCGTCCGGTACTGGCTGGACAAGGAAAAAATCCCCCTGGAAAACCTCCTGGTCGTAACGGACGACCTGAACCTTCCCTTCGGCACCCTGCGCCTTAAAACCAAAGGAAGCGACGGGGGTCATAATGGCTTGAAAGACATTCAGCAAGTCCTCGGGACGACACACTATTCGCGGTTCCGGTTTGGGATCGGAGCCGGTTATCCGAGGGGCCAACAGGTCGATTTCGTACTGGGTGCCTGGGATGATGCGGAGCGCAAAGCCATGGGGGAGCGGCTGGAACGGAGCTCGGAACTCATCCGGTCTTTTGTACTTGCCGGCCCTTCGAGGACCATGAACGCCTTTAACGCGACCTGATCAGAGGACCCGGAAGGAATACAGCCCGGACAGGGAGGTGTTCCCCTGGGAATCCGTACTGAGCACCTGCCAGTAGTATACCGTATCCACATCCACCGCCACCTGCAAACTTTCGGCGGATGGGCCGAGGACTACTACTGAAGGCAAATCCGCAGGGTCCGTGCCTAAGAACACTTCGCATGCTACCAGGTCGTTATCCGGGTCTGCCAGGTTCCACCTCAGGAAGACCTGCCCATTGGCATTTGGAAGCACGGAGGCCCCGGAAGCAGGCTCCAGCAACCGGGCCGGAAACGGGGGATAGGAAACCTCGGACCCCGCATTGAAAAACTGCCACACCTGGCTTGGGGTCTCCTCCCTGCTTTGATTATTGATGGCGGTCACCTGCCAGGAGTACGGGGCACCTTTCTCCAGGACCACCCCCAGGCTGAGGCCTGAGGTAATTTGCCGTTGTACCCCCGAAGAAGCAAGGGGGGTCACGACCAGTTCATACGAATCGGCGTTCGCGGCAGCCTGCCACCGGAAGGTAACTTCACTGGTGGTTTCACCCTGGGAGACCCCCGTGATACACAGGGAATTGTTTTCGGGAAAGACCAGGGCAACCTCCCCCGGTACCGGAGGGGGCGGATCGTCCTTGCTGCAGGCCGCCAGGACCCCTGCCACCATACTTATTAAAATCAATTTCTTCATTCCCGGTATACTTTATGAATGGTTTGAAGACCCTTCTGGGTCACCTCTATAAGATACAACCCCGTAGGCAGGCCTGCCAGGTTGAGCAGGATCGTACCCGATTCAGGGATGCGCCGCCCTTTCCACACCAACGTCCCGGAGGCACTGAAGACGGAGACCCCGGCAGGTGCTTCGGCATCTGGCAAATAGATCTCAAGCCGATCCGTAAATGGGTTGGGGGCTACCAGGGAACGCTCCGTCCTGAGAAAAGTAGCTTCATAGGAACCTTTGCACGCCGGCATTCCGGTTACCTTGAGCTGGTTGACCCCTTTGTCCAGTTGCAGGGTATAGCGGGAGCCTTCCACTATTTCGGAGCGCCCGTTCAGGGTAACCTCGTACCTGTCTGAGCCCTCCATATATAAGGTGACCGAGGAATAATCCAGGGCTGCATCCGCCAGGACACTCAGGGGTTCCGGGCTAGTGATATTCACCTGAAAACACTGGGGTTCAAACAAATTACTGCCGTCCGTCCCGCCCACACAGACCTGGTAGGAGCCCGGATCAAGGCCTTCAAATGTATAGGTACTGGTAAACGTATCGGTCACATCCACCCCATTGCCAAAAAGGCGCACGTTGTAATCAAAAGGCTGACTGCTGCTTACCTCAACGCTGCCGTCCCCGGCCCCGATACAGGTCTCGCTGGTGATCCCGATCAGGAACTGGTCATCGGGAAAGCGGAACACCTCACACCCGGTCGCATCCACCTCGCTTCCCGGCGGTGTCCCCAGGCAAAGGTCATCCCCGTCGTCAAAAACCCCGTCCCCGTCTTCATCAGGCCTGAAGAACCCTTCCACACAGAGTTCAAGGGAAAAGTCATTCAGGCGACCCCCGTCTGCCGGGGCTGTATCGGCTATGGTCAGGACCCACTCCCCAAAACTGGATTCCCCTGCAAAGGCATCCAGGGAACCCAGGGGGCGCACTTCTCCCGAGATCGCCGGGTTATTCCCACATACGAAGACAGGAGCCTCAGCATCGAAGATCGCATCGATATCATTGGCTTCCCCACAGGAATTGGAAACCAGGGTCACCTCGGTCCCCTGTGGCGAGGTAAGGGTGATGATGAGATCGGATACAAAGGTATGGTCCACATTCACTCCAACCCGGACCCCCAGAACCGGGCGGTCGTCCGCTACCGTGATCACAGAGGTCACTGTGGGAGTACCCGTGGAGGGAATGGATACGGGGGTCCCCCCGGCCACAAGGGTCTTGCATTCGCTGCTGATGGTGCTGAAACTGGAAAACGGGGTGAAATCCCCGTCCCCACAAGGGCTTACGGGCCTAACCCTCCAATAGTATTCGGAGTTTACTTCCAGGGGTCCTGGCTGGTATGT
>JAWWDW010000292.1:0-3515 GCA_033719735.1 Robiginitalea sp.
GTCCTGCTGGGCTCCATAGATCCGGTAGGGAAAGTGGTTGTCCGTGGTGACCCGGTAGAACTGGGCAGTGGGCTGGTTGTGATAGGTGGTCCAGTTTTCACCCCCGTCGTTGGACACCTGGGCACCCCCGTCGTCTGCAATCACCATCCGCTGGTTGTTTTCCGGGTCGATCCAGAGATCGTGGTGGTCTCCGTGCGGGGCATTTTTCAGCTCGAAGGTTTTCCCACCGTCCGTGGAAACCCCGTAGCTGACATTCATGACGTATACCTTGTCCGCATTTTGGGGGTCCGCGTAGATGCGACTGTAGTACCAGGCCCGCTGCCTCAGGGCGCGGTTTTCATTGATCTTTTTCCAGGACTTCCCCCCGTCCTCCGACCGGAAGACGCCCCCGTCCGCAGCTTCTATAATAGCCCAGACCCTGTTGGAATCCATGGGGGAAACGGCAATGCCCACAATCCCCCAGGGGAACCCTGGCAGGCCGGGTGCCTCAGAGACATCCGTCCAGTGATCCCCCCCGTCCGTGCTTTTGAACATCCGGCTGTCCGGTCCGCCGCTGTCCATACGGTACCCGTTTCGCTTCATTTCCCAGGTAGATGCGTAGAGGATACGCGGGTTGTTGGGGTCCATGATCAGGTCCCCTGCACCGGCCTTGTCGCTTACATATAAGATACGTTCCCAGGTTTTCCCGCCATCCACAGTCCGGTAGACGCCCCGGGTTTCATTCGGGATCCAGAGGTTCCCAATGGCAGCCACATAGACAATATCCGGGTTTTGGGGGTGGATCCGGATCCGGGCAATGTGTTCCGACCCCTCGAGTCCTATGAATTCCCAGGTTTTCCCTGCATCCGTACTTTTCCACATCCCGTGACCCGAGGACACATTCCCCCTGAGGGTGTGTTCGCCTTCCCCCACGTAAATGACGTTGGGGTCGGACTCGGAAACCGCGACGGTTCCAATGGAACCGCCGAAATACCCGTCGGAGATACATTCCCAGGTATTGCCCGCATCTTCTGATTTCCATACGCCTCCCCCGGCCGTACCCATATAATACAGGTTGGGGTTGCCCACCACCCCGGTTGCCGTGCCGGCGCGTCCACCCCGGAAGGGGCCTACCAGCCGCCATTGTATGGAGTTGTACAGGGATTCCTCATAGGCAGGGGCCTGTGTCTCCTTTTTTCGCTGGGCCTGACCGGATTCGACAAAAAAGAATATGAGGAACAGGGGGAATAGGAGGTAGAAGGGTTTCATCGGTTGGATTTTTAAGGGTATAATTTACGGATATTTTTCGCTTTTCCCAGCCTTATCATTACAGGGGACAAACTGGGGTTCAGGCGCGCGTATTCAGGGTTTTCAGGGCCGGGGAATAAAAACCCATAAGTTGGCAAATCAGAAAATTGCCCTACTTTTGTTAACCAAAATTCCGTTTCATGGCCAAAAACCTGGTTATCGTAGAGTCGCCTGCAAAGGCGAAAACCATTGAGAAATTTCTGGGGAAGGACTATAAGGTTGCCTCCAGTTTTGGCCACATTGCCGACCTGCCCTCCCGGGAACTGGGGGTGGATGTAGACAATGATTTCACCCCCAAATACGTAGTGGACAAAGAGAAAAAGGCCCTGGTCAAGAAACTGAGGGACCTCGCCTCCAAAGCGGAAACCATCTGGCTGGCCAGTGATGAGGATCGTGAAGGGGAGGCCATCTCCTGGCACCTTGCCGAAACCCTGAAGCTCGATCGGGACAAAACCCGGCGCATCGTTTTTAACTCCATTACAAAGTCTGCCATTCAAAAGGCGATCGAAAACCCGCGCAGCATCGACTACAATCTGGTCAATGCCCAGCAGGCAAGGCGAATCCTGGACCGGTTGGTTGGCTACGAGCTCTCCCCCGTACTTTGGAAGAAGATCAAACCCGGGCTTTCTGCAGGGCGGGTACAGTCGGTAGCGGTCCGGCTGATCGTCGAGCGCGAACGGGAAATAGAAGCCTTTACCCCGGAGAGCAGTTTCCGGGTAGCGGCAGAATTCCACACAGCGGAAGGAAATGTGTTCACCGCCCGGGGTTCCAGTACTTTTGATACCCTGGAAGAGGCCAGGGCGTTCCTGGAAGCGCTTACCTCTGCCGAATTCAAGGTGGAGGCCCTGGACCGCAAACCCGCCAAGAAATCTCCGGCGGCCCCATTTACGACCTCTACCCTCCAGCAGGAGGCCTCCCGTAAATTGTATTTCAGTGTGTCCCGGACCATGCAGGTGGCCCAGCGCCTTTATGAGGCCGGGCTGATCACCTATATGCGTACCGATAGCGTGAATCTGTCCGGCGAAGCCATAAAGGCAGCCAAGGAGGCTATCCTCCAGAATTACGGGGAGCCTTATAGCAAGGTCAGGCAGTACAGCTCTAAATCCAAGGGCGCACAGGAGGCACATGAGGCCATTCGCCCAACGGACATGGGCCTGCAGCATCCAAACCTGGAGCGCGACCAGTCCCGCCTCTACGAGCTGATTTGGAAACGTACGCTGGCTTCCCAGATGAGCGATGCGAAACTGGAACGAACCCAGGTGACCATCGGGAATGACCAGAACGGGGAACAGTTTATTGCCAAAGGGGAGGTTATCAAATTCGACGGGTTCCTGAAAGTCTATCTGGAAGGAAAGGACGAAGAGGACCTGGAAGAGCAGGACGGGATGCTTCCGGCCCTGGCCCAGGGGGAGAAACTTGGGGTCAACTACATTACCGCCACCCAGCGCTTTACCCGCCCGCCATACCGGTATACGGAGGCCTCTCTGGTAAAGAAACTCGAAGAACTTGGAATTGGCAGGCCCTCCACCTATGCCCCGACCATATCCACCATACAGAACCGGGGATACGTCGAGAAGGGTAGCGTGGAAGGCAGTCCCAGGGAATATGCCCAACTGGTCCTGGAGGGCACCAAAATAGCAGAAAAGACCCTGAGCGAATCGGTAGGGTCGGATAAGGGAAAACTGGTCCCGACCGACATTGGGATGATCGTTAACGATTTCCTGGTGAGCCATTTCGCAAACATCCTCGACTACAACTTCACCGCCAAGGTGGAAAAGGACTTTGACCATATCGCCTCGGGGGACGAAGACTGGCAGGATGTGCTTTCTGAATTCTACAAGGATTTCCACCCGAACGTGGAAGATGTGGAGGAACACGCCGAACGGGCAAGCGGGGAGCGGGTCCTCGGCAAGGACCCCGAATCCGGGAGGCAGGTGGCGGCCCGCCTCGGGCGGTTCGGCCCTATGGTACAGATCGGCACCGTGGAAGAGGAGGAAAAACCCCTGTTCGCCAGTTTGTTGCCCCACCAGTCCATCAGCACCATCACCTTTGAGGAGGCCATGGACCTCTTCAAACTACCCCGAAAGCTGGGGACCTATAAAGGAATGGATGTTGAAGCGAATGTCGGCCGTTACGGGCCGTACGTACGGTACGGAAAGAAATTCGTGTCCCTGGAAAAAGGGGAGAGCGTCTTCGATGTAGATATGGAACGCGCCGCCGAACTGATA
>JAWWDW010000293.1:0-3490 GCA_033719735.1 Robiginitalea sp.
GCCTACCAGGACATCCCCCTGGAAGCGTATGATCAGATCCCCGAAAACGACCGCAAGCTTTTTGACCTGAAGATCGGGAAGGTAACCTATCCGCTGCTGGGAAGCGACTATACCATCGATGTCGGGATCCAGCGGCCCGAGGTAAATGCAGAGGAATACGAGGCTTTTTGGAACAGCAGCCGGGTTATCGATATCGGAGACCTGTCGACCTATTACGGATACCAGGAAGTGGATGCTTCCCGGCATCGTCTTGCGTGGGGACGCGCGTATGGGGAGACCCTTGAAGACCTGAAAGCCGTGGAACAACTCGATTTCTGGGAGCTCCTTTCAAAAGGGATCGCCTATGTGCGGGTAAAAAACCTGCCGAAAGACCTCGCCTGGTCCCCCTATCCGGTCCACCTGGTCTCAGAGGCCTTTGATATACCGGAGGGCCCCCTGGATATTGGGGACAACCCCACATTTTTCCTCGTGAAGGACGGCAGGCCCGAGTATGCTGTAATCAACGGCTTCCTCTACCACATCCCCACAAGGGAGGGCGCAGGCCACAACAGCATGGTCTACAGGTAGCCTAATACCCGAAAGAGACCTGCAGCTGATGTCCGTGGAGCAGCAGGATACCGAGCATGCCCAGCAGGGTTGCTACGATGGTAAGGAAAATGGAGAACACCAGGTTCCGGATCCAGGGGCTGTAGGGCCCTATGGCACTTTGTCCTATAAATTGTTGCAGTACATCCATGACGTAAATATTTAATCATTACACACTTGTAAGGATGTCCAGGTGGTTGTACGTATACAGGATCAAGATGCATGCCAAAAAGCACAAAAACTTGAATATCAGCACAATATAACTTGCTGGAAGGAAGCCAACGGGCATAAAAAAAGACCCTCAAAGGGCCTTTTTGCGGAATTTTGACAGGGTTACTGGCAACCTGCAGTAAAGCCGGTGGCGTCAAAACGCGTTTGTACGGCCCCCTGCCGGCTGCCGTCTGATACCTGAATGGCCAGGTTGTTTTCCCCGCTGCCATCCCTTTTGGGACTGCAGTACTCAAAGAGGTAGAAGCTGTTGGCGCGTTCAGAAACCTTTTGGGACAATTGGTTGAAGGTCGTTTCGAGTTCTTCCTTGTTCCCGGCAAAGACACTGAATGTCTTGCCGATCTCCTCCAGGATCTGACTGTCTATTTCGGCCCCGAGGCCGATGGTGAAAAACGAGATATTGGAATCTGCCTGTTCCACTTTTTCCAGGGCGTCCTCCTCCCGGTATCGGGAAGCCTGGTCGGTACCATCGGTGAACAAAACGACAGAGGCTGCGCCTATGGTGCTGTTCTGCCGGCTATCAACCAGCAAATCGCTGGCTATGTCCGTACTCTTTATGACCGCCCCATAGAGGTCGGTGGAGGGATCCCCGCTGATATCCTCCTGAATGCCCTCAATGGCGCCGGTCAAAGCGGCTTTGGAAGCGGTCAGGGGCTGCAGTTCGTGAAGTACATCCTGGCCATCAAACCAGTAGATGGCCATTTTATAGGATTCGGATTCCACATCTGGCATGACATTGTCTACAAAACTGGACGAGGCCGACTTGAGCTCTGCCAGGCTGGAGCTCAGCACGCTGTTACTCAAGTCGAGGACCAGGAGGGTATGGTTGGTGAAGACCTGGGAGTTCGGCGATATGCGCGCCTGGGACTCGGAGGGGGAGATCGTTCTGAAACAATCGTCGTTTCGGCCCTGTTCATAAATAGTAAACTGATTCGCCGTAAGTCCCGCCACCGGATTCCCGAATTCATCGGAAACCCTGAAGAATACGGACACCTTGCCAGGAAGGGTTGTAAATTCATCCTGAATGGACAGGACCAGCTCATTCGGGCCAAGGTCGAGGCAATCATCCACAGGGTTTCCCAGCCCAAGGTCTCCACCGAGGTTGGGGTCAAACTGCACGTCGTCATCCGAATTCCCGCAGGAAACCAGGAGGGTGATACCAAAAAACAGCAACAGAAGGTTCAAAGGATACTTCATTTTCATGGTTCTTTCGATTTCAATGGAAAACGGGGTTTTGTGAATTCTAGTATCCACAGGGGCAAAAAGCCGGGGAGAATCCCCCGGATTGGAGGGCTTTTAGACTGGCATCCTCCTTCGCACAAAGGGCCCGTAGGTTAACAGAGGCGTAAAGGAATGCAGCAGATCAGGTGTGGCCTCCTAGAAGTTATAGTTCAGCACAAAACTAAGGTGGAACAGATCCACTTTGTTGAAATAAAAATTCGGGTTGGCCGGGACCTCCCCATGGGCAATTTTGGCAGTCAGCAAAAGTTCTGGTTTGAGGGCTTTTAGCTTTTCAAAATGAAAGAATAAATCGAGGTTCAGGTGGGTATAATCCGGGATGGCGTACTTGTTGGCAACTACATCCAGAACATCAGGTTTCCAGTGCCTGCCCATACTGAAGATGGACTGGATTTCGAACAGGTCCCGTTTTACGGGAATGCGCCTGTGGTAATAAAAGACCAGGGCGTGGTTGTCAGCAGTGCCCTCACTTCGCTCCCGTTTCTGAAAGCTAAACAGGTCCTCACGTCCCCATTCCCTGGGGGAGAGGAACTGTCCACCTGGCAGGATCCTTTCATAGGCCAGGGAGATCCTGGAAGCCCTTTTTTTGTAGGAAAGCCTGATTCCAAGGACATCTGAATTCCGCTGGTAAAAATACCTCAGGGAATCCACTGCGTTTCCCCCATCTCCCACGCGATCCTGGTGGAGCCATTCCCCTTCCAGCTCAAGGGCGGGGCTCATGGTTAGCCGGGGGTTTATATACAGGCTGTTCGAGACATTATCCACAAAGTGGTCCCAGAGGTGGATCCGCAGGGTTTTGGAAACAGGGACCTGTGCATTGAGGATAACGACATAGTCCGAGATAGTCTGCCCGGGATAGCCGCTTTCCCCACCCACAGGACTTCGCCCAGCGGGGTAGGTGCCTATGCTTTCCCCAATCCCGAAGAACTCACCCGTGGAACGTGGGGCAATTTCATTGAGTACCCCCACTTGGAAGCGCATTGTTTTCTTTGGCTGGAATTCATACCAGAATCCCTGTACCAGGGTAGGAATCATACGACCATCCTGTGGATTGATCAGGGGGGTGTTGATTTTCATCCGTCCCAGTTTGAACCGGTGCTCCGGCAACTGATAGGCAATATAGGCTTCCCCCAGAAGAAAAACGGCGTCATTGGCCAGGTCCAGGCCGTCAAAAAGCCCGGCTTCATACCGACTTATGCGGCCTGTGACAGGGTCCGGTTGGGTGAGGTTCATCCCCCCGACGTGCGTGGTGTTGTAAAGGGCAGCCCCCAGGGTAAAACGCTTGCCGACCCGATGGGTGTATTTCAGATAGCCTCCGGAAGCCAGGGCGGTATAGTCCGTCAGGTTCCCATTGTTGACCGTGGCCATGTAGTAATTCCGCCACTGGCCGCTCAGCCGACCTTTTTTTGCGTTTTCCTGCGACTCCTGAGAGGTGGCA
>JAWWDW010000294.1:0-3483 GCA_033719735.1 Robiginitalea sp.
CATCGCCCACAATGATGTGGGTCTTTGGGGCGCCGCAGCCAATGAGATTGTGAAGATGGGAGACGAAGGGGTCTGGGCCATCCTGGGCACCATCGACGACATCAACTCCCACGTGGGCATCCGGGTGGCCCTGAAACTGGAAATCCCCTGGATGAACACCAGCGATCCCGATCCCACCTTTACCGAAACCAACATTCCCTGGGTGGTCCGCTGCATTACCGACGACCGCCAGGCTTGCTATGCCCTGGTGGATCATGTTTACAAGCAGAAGGGTCTCAGGCGTGTGGCTGTGCTCAGGGCCAACAACCGCTATGGACGCGTGGGCGTGGCTGAATTCAGGGATGCGGCCCTGAGGGTGGGACATCCCATCGTGCTGGAGGTCCGTTACGCGGACGGTGAAACCAATTTTGACGCTCAGCTGGAAAGAATTGAGAATTCCAATCCCGATGCCGTGGTGCTCTGGGGAAATGCCCTGGAGATGGGGCTCATCCTGAACCGCATGCGGGAACTGGGCATGGATTACCCGGTATTTGCAGGTGACAGGGCCGTCAACCCCCTGTTCATCGAAACAGCCGGGGAAAATGCCAACGGAGTCGTTACCACCTGCCAGTACAACCCCGAAGCTGATATTCCGGAACTCAAGGAATTCCAGCTCAATTACAGGGAACGTTTCGGCCAGGAACCGGATGTGTTTGCGGCCCATTCCTATGACGGCATGAACATCGTACTGGAGGCCATCAAGAAGGTGGGACTGAACCGTTACCTGATACGGGACGAGCTTGTGGGCCTCAAAACATATGATGGAATCACCGGCGAGATCATTTTTGATGCCACTTGGAACGATATTGGTCGTATATTTATGGCCGAGATCAAAGACGGGGATTTTATATTTTCCCCGGCCGTGTGGAAATATGAATAATACCCCGACAGAAAAAGCAACAATAGATGGGAACTGATTCGTGCAGCATAGAACCTAAAACCACCCCCGAGGATCCTGATCTGGTGAGCAGAAGCGCCAGGCCCGAGGGCACCATTATCAATGTGAACGGCATTGAGATCGGAGGCAAAGCCGTAGTCATTATGGCCGGACCCTGTGCGGTCGAAAGCGAAGAACAACTGGCCAGGACCGCCAAAAGCGTCAGGGCTTCAGGCGCCTCCATGTTAAGGGGCGGAGCTTTCAAACCCCGTACTTCACCCTACAGTTTCCAGGGATTGGGCATCGAAGGGCTTCAAATGCTTGCCCGCGCCAGGGAAGAGACCGGTCTGTCCGTGGTCTCTGAGGTGATGGATACCCGCCAGGTGGAAGCCGTCTCCAAATATGCCGATGTGCTTCAGGTGGGTTCCCGGAACATGCAGAATTTCCCCCTGCTTAAGGAAGCAGGCTTGTCTTCCAAACCCATCCTGTTGAAAAGGGGCATGATGGCCACCATCGATGAATACCTGCATGCAGCAGAATACGTGCTTTCCCAGGGCAATACCCAGGTCATCCTGTGTGAACGGGGCATTCGCACCTTTGAATCCTCCACCCGCTACACCCTGGACCTGAATGCCATTCCCGTGCTGAAGCAGAGGACCCATTTGCCGGTGATCGTGGATCCCAGCCATGGGACCGGCATCCGCGAACTGGTGCCCACCATGGCCAAGGCTTCCGTTACCGCAGGAGCCGATGGCTTGCTGATGGAAGTGCATTATCGTCCGGAAGAAGCCCTCTGCGACGGCTCCCAGTCCCTGTTCCCCGAGGATTTCGGCATGCTCGTGGAAGATCTGAAAAAGGTGGCAGCTGCCATAGGACGAAGCATACATAGCCTGTAAAACTTCCTGGCCTTGACCCGGGGCATTTCATACCTGATCCTGCTGGCACTTCTGTGGCCTGCAAAGGCCGTATCGCAGGATGAAGCTCAACACCCAACCATCAACATCGGGGTACTTGTGCCCGACACCTCATACTGGTGGTCTACGGTTATGCTGGATGGATTTGTGGATAAAGCCAACAACTCGGGCGGCTACAACAACAGGGATTTTAAACTGGTGGTCCGCACGACCGAGGGCCCATGGGGCACTGGCTCCAAGGAATCCGTGGCGCTGGTGTTCGAGGATGAGGTATGTGCCATCATCGGCATTCAGGATGGCAGGGACGCACACCTGACCGAACAGGTGGCCGCCAAATCGCACATCGCATATATTGAATGCCGGGCCACCGAGCCCACCCTTTCCCAGGCCTATGTTCCCTATTTCTTCCGGATGGTTCCCAACGATGATCAGCAGGCCGGGGCCATCATCGAGCTTATAAAGAAAAACGGTGGCGGAAAGACCGGCATCCTGTCCATCGATAGCTATGATGCCGAATATGCAGTCAAAAGCCTGGTAAAAGCTGCAGCCCGTGATTCTGACAATGCGCCCCTGGTCATCAAGGTGGATGCTCTGGATCAGAACAGGATCATCGAAAAGATCCGTAATGGCGGTACAGAACATCTGATCCTTCCTTTTGATGCCGATATGAACAGGGATCTGCTGGTCGCAATCAAAAAGGAACTGCCGTCCCTGCAAACCTACGGGACTCTGCACTTCACCATGGGAATGGAACGAAGGAAAATCAGGCTTCGTGATTACGAGGGGATGTTCCTGGTCTCGCTTGGACCCACCTGGGTGGGCGATACATACCTGTGGAACATGGCAAGGGCTGCTTCCAGCACAGATGCAGTTAACCTGGTGATCGAGGCCGTACAGGAGGTGGGACCTGACCGCATGGCCATCAGGGATTATTTATCGAAGTATGTAGGTTATGGATACCACAGCGGTCCGCTCTCCTTTGATGAACTGGGCAACAGGACCCGTAAGCCCGTTTTTTCCAGGATAGAGAACGGGAAGCGGGTCATCCACAAATCCAAATAACTACTACCATGCAAAGCAAGCTCACCCCCGTTTTTCGTCGAATTCTGTTGGCACTCCCGACCCTTTTACTACTGACCGGATGCCAGGAATCCTCAATGGAAAACCCTCCCAACATCATCTACATCCTGGCCGATGACCTGGGATACGGGGATGTGAGCGCCACCAATGAAAACGCCGCCTGGCAAACGGTCCACATCGACCGGATCGCCTCGGAGGGCATGAGTTTTACCGATGCACATACCGGATCGGCCGTATGTACTCCCACCCGTTACGGTGTGCTTACAGGGCGCTATTCCTGGAGGACCCGCATGAAGCAGGGCGTGCTCTGGAGCTGGGACCCTCCCCTGATCGAAACGAAAGAATCCACCGTGGGAGGGCTGCTGCAAGACCAGGGCTACCGGACCGCCTGCGTGGGCAAGTGGCACCTGGGACTGGGCTGGCCCTATCATGAAGGTGCGGCCGACAGCGTGGATTTCAGCCAGCCCATCACTGGAGGCCCACTGGAGGTCGGGTTTGACTACTTCTTCGGCATTGCCGCGTCCCTGGACATCCCTCCCTACGTATATATTGAAAATGACCGCCCCACCATGG
>JAWWDW010000295.1:0-3480 GCA_033719735.1 Robiginitalea sp.
CGAGTTTGTGGGCGAGTTTGTCCACCATCCGCTCAATAGCGTGAACGGCCTCCGTTACCCGGAAAGAACAGCGGTAGGCGACCCCGCCCGGTGCTTTGTTGGTGTACACGGCATCCAGTTCTGCAAAGGCGTGCTCGTAATCATAGGAACCCGTGCAAATAGAGAACATCCCCGTGGGGAACTTGGATGGGTTGGCCGATGAATCCGTATATCCGTGGTCGGCCAGGGTTTTAACCTTGAAGGCCTGGATTTTGCCGTTCTTGTCGGCCGCCAGTGTGCAATCCATGTGGTAATCCCGGGCAAAGCCATTGACCAGGTTTTCGGAACGGTCCTCGATCCATTTAACGGGCTTTCCAATCAGGAAGGTAGCCGCAATGGCCACCACATAGGGCGGATATACGGGGACCTTACCTCCGAACCCACCTCCGATATCCGGGGAGATGATCCGGATCTTTTCCTCTGAAAGCCCAACGTGCCCTGCTACCAGGGCAACTACCGTACGAATGGCATGGGGCGCCTGGGTAGTCAGGTATACCACCATTTTTTCGGTATCCTTGTCATAGGAGGCAACGCACCCGCAGGTTTCGATGGAGGCCACGTGGATCCTCGGCAGGTGGATGCGTTCGGTCACGACCACATCGGCATTGGCGATGACCTCATCGGTTTTTTCCCGGTCACCGCGCTCCCAGTGGTAGATTTGGTTGTCTTTCTGGCCTTCCTTGTCCGGCCGCAAAAGGGGCGCACCTTCGTCCAGGGCCGTAAAGGGATCCACAACCGGATCCATGGGCTCATAGTCCACTTCCACGGCTTCCGCCCCGTCGGCAGCTATATACCGGTCCGTTGCGATGACCGCACAGACCTCCTGGGCCTGGTGCATTACGGTATCGGTCGGCAACACCATTTGCGTGTCCGACAGCAAGGTAGGCATCCAGTGTAGGTTGTACTGGGCCAGGTCCTCTCCGGTAATGACCGCCAGTACCCCGTCTATGGCCAGGGCCTTCTCCTTGTTGATATTCTTGATCTTGGCATAGGCATAGGGACTGCGTACCATGACCATATGAAGCATGCCGGGCAGCTTTACATCGTCCACATAATTCCCCTTCCCGTGCAAAAAGCGGGCATCTTCTTTTCGTTTCACAGAGTGACCCATTCCGCCTACCTCTGCTGATGTTTTACATTTAAACATGATTCTTCTGTTTTTTGAGGTTAGACTGCAGGTTGTTTCTCCTGTTTCATTTCACCGGCTGCCTGTTGGACGGCCTTAACAATGTTGTTGTATCCGGTGCACCGGCAAAGGTTTCCAGAAATTCCCCAGCGGATCTCTTCCTCTGTTGGGTCCGGGTTGTTCTTCAGCAAATCGATGGAACGCATGATCATCCCCGGCGTGCAGAAACCGCAGTGCAACCCGTGCTGATCATGGAAGGCCTGCTGTAAGGGATGGTTGGTGCCTTCTTCGGCAACCCCTTCTATGGTAGTGATCTCGGATCCATCTGCCCGGACCGCCAAATAGGTGCAGGACTTGATGGACTTCCCATCCAGGAGGATCGTACAGGCACCACAGTTGCTGGTATCACAACCAATATGGGTGCCTGTGAGTTCCATGTGTTCCCGGATGAAGTGAACCAGGAGCAGGCGGGAGTCCACTTCGGCAGTGACCGTCTCCCCGTTGATTTTCAGTGTTATTTCGTGTTTCATGGTCTGTCGGTTTAGTTTCCTGCCCTCTCCAGGGCTTTGTTCAACATTTTTTTAGTGATCGTAGCTACCAGGGATCTCTTGAAGGCTTCTGACCCCCTCAGATCGGAGGTGGGCTCGCAATCCTCGCTGGCCATTTTTCCGGCCTGTTCCATCAGGTCTTCGGTGATGATCTTGCCCCTTAGCAAATCCTCAGCGCGCTCCACCCGCATGGGTACGGCACTAACGTTGGTGAGGCCGATGCCGATTTCCCGGCAAACGCCATCGTCATCCAGTTCGAGGTAGACCGCTACCCCGGCAGTGGCATAATCGCCCACTTTCCGCTCCACCTTATGATAGGCGCCTCCGCTGTGTTTGGTGGCTCTCGGGACGTGGATTTCCACCAGCACGTCCGTGGGTTCCAGGGCGGTCATATAAAAGCCGTGGAAGAACTCGTCTATGGGAATGGTCCTTCTCCCGTCCTGTCCTTCGGCAACGATGGTGGCGCGCATGGCCAGCATCAGGGCAGGCTGGTCATTTGCGGCATCCCCGTGGGCGATGTTCCCGCCAATGGTCCCGGCATTGCGGACGGAAGGGTCCGCCGTGAGCTTAATGGCATCGTAAAAAATAGGGTATTTCTCCCGGAGCAATTTCGAATGCTCCATTTCGGTCTGGGTGGTAAGCCCGCCGATCTTCAACAGGTCTCCCTCCTCCTTTATGTAAGACAGGCCTTCTATCTTACTGATGTCGATAATGTGTTCAGGCGTGGCAAACCGGAGTTTCATCATGGGCAGCAGACTGTGCCCCCCGGACATGAACTTGGCCTCCTCGCCGAGGTCTTCTGCCAAAGCGATGGCCTCTTTGACCGAGGTCGCCTTGTGATACGTGAATTTGGCTGGAATCATAATACGTTATGAATTAGAAAATATTTTAAGGTTTAAAATATCGGGTATCTAATAAAGGTACCCAATTTATTTAGATATGGCAATTAAGGCAAGATTCAAGTCATAAATTAACATAGTCTTAAGGTTTATGGGAGCGGACCTGTGCCTATTCACTGCTTTTTACAGATATTGCCTATTTTTGAAACATGCGAAAAGTACGCTGTACCGATGTATTCCCAGCTCTATTTTGACTACAATGCAACCACCCCCTGCGACCAGGAGGTGCTGGAGGCCATGCTCCCCTATTTCCGGGAGCACTTCGGGAACCCCTCCAGCAGCCACCACCCCTATGGCTGGCTGGCCAAAAATGCCGTGGAAGAGGCCCGGTACGAAATTGCAAACGCCCTGAAGACTTCCCCGGATGCCCTGCTCTTTACTTCAGGGGCCACCGAAAGCATCAATACGATCCTCAAAGGGGTAGCCCGGAAAAATCGGAAGGAGCGGAACCACATCCTCACCAGCAGGGCAGAACACAAGGCAGTACTGGATACCTGTGCCGCCCTGGAGGCCGAGGGTTTTGAAGTCACCTACCTAGAAGTGGATCCGCAGGGCCAGATCCGGATGGAAGACTTCCAGGATGCCCTGAAACCGGAAACCGCCCTGGTGGCTGTGATGTATGCCAATAATGAAACCGGGGTCATCCAACCCCTTGAGGAGGTTGCCGCCCTGTGCCGGGCAAACGGCTCCCTCCTGTTCTCGGATACGACCCAGGCGTTGGGCAAGGTACCCCTGGGGCCTGTTTTGGACCTGGTCGATTACGCCTGCTTTTCAGCTCACAAGGTATATGGGCCAAAGGGTATCGGGCTGGTCTACAGCAACCTGGAAAAAGGGACCCCTGAATTGCCCGGCCTTATCCAGGGGGGAG
>JAWWDW010000296.1:0-3467 GCA_033719735.1 Robiginitalea sp.
AGGCGCATACGGATAGCCGGGGGAATGCAAACCGCAACCTGGATCTGTCCCAAAAGCGGGCCGAGGCCATTCGGGACTATCTCGTGTCCCAGGGGGTGGCCCCGGAGACCTTCCAGGAGGTAACCGGATACGGGGAGCAGCAAATCACCAACAACTGTACGGACGGGGTCTACTGTCTGGACATGCTACACAAACAGAACGAGCGGTACCCGTTTGTGGTGGTCAATTACAATGATCTGTAAGAAAGGGAATTAGCGCTGGAGGACACAGTCTTTGCAGTCTTTGACTTCCCCGTAGTAGGTCTCCCGGTATTTATGGAGGGTGCGCAGGGGCATGCCCAGCAATATTTTCCGGATGTAGGTCACCCGGGTGTACAGCCGCCCCATCTCTGGGGTAAAGCGTTTTTCTACGCGTGTTTTTCGATCAATTCGAATCAACTTCATGAAATCAAACTTTGTGCAAAGCTTAAAAAAAGCCGTACACAAGTCAAATCCTGGGTGTTAAACCTGTGTTAGATGCGTTCCAACCCCCTTTAAATCAGGACCATCCAAAGGTAATAGGCGGCAAAGAAGGAAAGGAAGACAATGCCCATGTAGGTGAGCAGCCGCAATCCAGGCCCCGGATGGTACTTTTTGGGCAGGTCCTCGCTACTGACATTCTTCAGGTTCATATACCCCACCAGGGGGGCCAGGACAAAGGAAATAAAGGTGGCCAGGGCGACCAGGTCCCCCATATTCGCACTGAATGCGGTCAGCACCAAAAAATTAACGCCGGTAAGGACGAGGACGGCAGCGGCGTAGTGCCATTTCTTTACGAATCGTTTTTTATCCGGCCTCAGGTATTCCAGCACATCCACACTCACCCGCGCAATCGCGTCGTGGGCCGTCATGCAGGTGCTGAACATGGTGGCAAAAGCGGAAACCGCGATAAATAAATACGCCCATTCCCCTATGTGGGTGGTGAAGAGGGATACCACCTGGTCGGCGAAGGTTACCGCATTTCCGCTCAGCTCCGTTTGGGTGCCATACAGGGTGCGGAAGCCGATCAGCAGGAAAAAAACGGCCAGCAAGGCCGTGGTGATGTAGCCGGAGTTGAATTCCTGAAGGGCCTCTTTCAGGCTGGGCCGCTCCCCCCGGTTTTTGTACTTCTCCAGGCTCCAGAGGCTGATCCAGCTACTGGCTTCCACGGCAGTGGGCATCCAGCCAATCAGGCTGATCAGAAAGAGGATTCCCACCGAGTCGAAGATGGGAGGTGGCGAAAACCCCGGGACGGCCTCCACCGGGGGCTTGTAGAGGACCAGTGCCGTTGTGGCCAGCAAGGCCACGAAAAGGATAGTCACCACAAACTTCAGGGAAGTCTCCAGGAGCTTGTACCTTCCGATGATCAGTGCTGCAGAGATAAAGGCAAAAAGGCCCAGGGCGATTACACTAACCGAAACAGTGGATATTTTAAAAAGGTTGGCCAGCAACCCGGCGGTTACCACATAGAGGGCGGCAAGGATGGTAAAGGTGGTTACCAGGGTAATCCCGGCATAGACCCACATGTAGGGCTTGCCTCTCCGGGAATAGCCCTCGATCAGGCTCCGTCCGGTAACATTGGTATAACGGATCCCGAATTCGAAAAAAGGGTATTTCAAAAGGTTGGCCAGCAGGATGGGAATGATCATGGCCCAACCATAGGTGGCTCCGGCCTTGGTGGACAATACCAGGTGGGAGGTGCCGATCGCCATGCTGGCAAAGAGCAGGCCCGGCCCCAGGTTTTTGAGTAGCGTCTTGAATTGGTTCATGGCTGCAGCCGTCTAAAATACAAACTTTGGGCCTTATTCAATCTCGATCCGTTTGCCGTAAAAACGCGGCTGGGTGTTGAAGATCAGGTCCAGGAAAACCTTCACCCGGGCGAAATACTCCCGTAGGTGTACTTTGAGTCCCCTGGAACCTGCTACATCCCTTGCACTGTACCCAATGGCGTACAAATCCTTTTTTGAGGCGATAAACAAAGCCCGTTCCGTGTGGAACTCCTGGGAGATCACCGTAACCGAATCCAGCCCGAAGACGATGCGCGCGCGGACCATGGAGTCCAGGGTACGGAACCCGGCGTAATCCAGGTAGATCCTTTTTTCCGGGATCCCTCCCGCCATCAGGTCCTTTTTGATGGAGGTGGGCTCGTTGTAGTAAATGCTGCCATTGTCCCCGCTTACCAGCACATAGGAAATTTTACCTGCCTTAAAGAGTTCGATGGTGGCATCAATACGGCTTTGGTAATAGGGGTTGATCCCGCCTCCCACCTGGTGCCTTGCGGTCCCCAGGACCAGGCCTACCTTGTTGTAAGGGATGGCTTCCAGCTCCCTGTATATGCGCCCTTTGGTGGAGAATTCAACGATAAAATAACATCCTGTGAAGATCAGGAAGGAGAGGATCAAAACAGCCAGTAATCGTTTCCGGGTCTTTCTGTGCATTCCGCTGCGGGCATCTGAACTAAAGGTACGCAATCCGGCTTAATTCCGGTTTGGGAAAAAAAAGACCCCGGGGGTACCGGGGTCTTTTGAAGCTAATGAATATTAAAGCAGGTATCGCATTACCAGGTATAGTTGACGCCGAACATCACCATGGAAGTGGTCATGTCGTAGGAAACCTCGCTTCCGGGAATGGCTCCGTAGGGAGGCGAGACCGGGATGAATTGGGGATTCAGGATGGGGCCCGAAGTGGCATCCCCGGAGGAACCGTAGTGGAATACCCCGTCCAGGGTCCAGCGATCACTGATTTCATACCCGAGGCCCACCTGGAAAGCGTTCTTGATGATGGCCGTGGCCGGTACGCTGAAAAATGCCAGTTCATCCCGAATGGGGTTGGAACTGTAGGTGTACCCCAGGCGGATCGGCAGTCGGTCCACCCCTTTGTACTGTACCCCGGCAGAGATGATGTTGATGTTTTCCCATCCAAAGCCGGCTACTGAAAAAGTATCGGTCCATCCAGCGGCTTCGAACCCGTCCGTGTTTTCGTAGTTCACCAGGCGGTAGTCCAGGGCCAGGTCAAAGTTGCCCTTGGAGTAGCCTACCCCAAAGGAGAGGATGGAGGGGTAGTCCAGGTTGAACTCGTTGGTGTCTGTACTGCCGTCCAGGTAGACGTTGTCAAACTCAAAGTCGCCGAAGGTCTGGGTGGTCTTGTAGGAAGCCCCGGCCTTGAAGCCGGTGCCGGAATCATAAAAGAGGCCGATCTGTGCACCAAAACCAAAGGCGGTGGAAGATCCGTCCGTACTGGGGTATCCAGCTGTCGGGCTGGGGTTTGCCGTTGGGTTGGGTGTCAGGTCCAGGGAACCGATGTTAAAGGTCGGCTGTACCCCTACCGAAAACTTCTCGGAAAGCTCATAGGCATACGCTACCCCGAGTTGGAAGAGGCTGTAGTTGGACTCCACCCGCCCAAACACATAGGGTAGCGGATTGTTGATTGGGTTTGACAGGATATCCGCGA
>JAWWDW010000297.1:0-3454 GCA_033719735.1 Robiginitalea sp.
ACCACTAAAAAGCTCCAATTCCCAGCTCGGTCCAGGTTCGTATCCCTGTATCTCTATTGACGGATGTTGTTTTTTGTACATCGCTCGATCCTCGTCTAAAAATCGAGCGTACGCTGTTTGTCAGTATGTCAATGAACTTCTTTCTTACTCTATCACCCCCCGGAAAAACTACTTGCGTTCCCCCGAAAAGCGGGTGCAAATATAAAAGGGTTTTTTGGGTTCCACAAACCCCGGGTGAAAATTTTTTGCTTAAAACTTTATTAATATTTTAATCGTCTGATTTTTAATTACTTACAGAGCTATATTCTGCCAAGTTCAGGTCAAACGCACAAGTGCCTTTAAATCAGCAATTTCCAATAGGAAGGGTCGCAAAAACGCGCATACCGGGGCTTTCAGGAGAAGAAATTCCAAACCAGCCCGAAACGGATCACGAAATCCCTGTAGGGGTAATTCGGAGCCGAAAAAAAGCGGTATCCGGAAAAGGAGGAGTTAAAATGTTCGGCTTTGAGGTAGATCCGGGTTTGCCGCACTTTGGCATTTATAAAGAAATCAAGCATCGGGAAACCTCCGAGTTCTTCCCGGTCCTGAACGTAGAATTCTGCCTGAAGCGGATTGTAAGCATCCATAAAATACTCCGTAAAGTATTTAAAGGTTACTCCGGTTTGCAGGTACATGGCCTTCCGGAATACATGGCTTGAAAAATAGAGCGTGTTCCTGGTGATGAGACTGGGCACATTGAGGATGTCCGCAGACTGGTCCACCTCCTGGTACAGCACCGTGTTCATCAGCGACCATTTGCGCCAACGGAATTCCTTCTGGTATTTCACCCTGAGGTGGTTGATGCGCTCATCCTGCTGGAACGGCCTGATAAAAGATCGTTCCTCCCCGGCTTCGATCTGTTCGGCATCCGCCTCAGACCGGAAATAGGAGTAGTTGTTCACCGAACTGTACTGTACTTCCAGATCCCCCCAGACCTCCGACTCGATGGATGCAAACAGGCTCTGCACCTGTTCGTTCTCAAAAACCTCACTGTTGTCCCAGTTGTAATTCAGGTAATCCGACTGGTAGAGCAAATAATTGAAGTTGGGTTTGCGGGCGGAGTGGTGGATTCCGGCTCCAAACCGGTGGCGGGATCCCAAAGGTACCCCAACCTCGGCATCCAGGAAGGAATCCGTAAGGGTCCCGGATAGTCCAAGTCCGGCATCGGCATTTAGACTAAATCCCCCGAAGTCCTTTTTCCATCCAGCCTTGCCGATGACCTCCTCCCCGTTCAGCCGGTTTGGAATCACGCCTGCATCGGTCTCAAGGATGCTTTTGAAGAAATAATCATAGGTATACAGGCTGACCGAAGTTTGGAGCTCCCCCAGCACGCGGTTGGTAAACCGGAGTCGGACTTCGTTGTACAGGGTCTTCAAAAAAGCCTGGTCACCCACCGGCTCAAACAGCAACTGCCCAAAATAGGGATTGCTATTGCTCTGCCGATACTGGTAGTACTTGGAACTATAGGTGAGGACATGTCCCAGGCTCAGGCCTCCCGCTTGCCTGGTAGAGTCACCCCGGGCTTTTAACAGCCTGAGCTCGTGGTCCAGATAATACCGCCTTCCGTGCAACCTGTTGACCACCCCGCTAAAGAGGATATCCACCCTGCGTCGGTCCGAGAAATCGGGATCCCCGGATTCAAATTGCCCCTCGCTGTCGAGGAGCCCCCCGTTTTCCTGTCCTTCCGTGTCCTGAACGGCCATATGGGCCCACAGCCGATACCTCCCGTTGGAGGTCGCATAATTCAGACTGGTGCGGAAATTCCCGGTAATTACCTCATCTTCCCGGTATTTCCCGATGGAGCGGAACCCCTTGTAGGCAATGGAGACATTCAGCTGGGGGGAGGTGTTAAAGGTGAGAAAAGCATCCAGGAGCTGGCCTCGTTCCAGGGTCGTCTTAAAAAAGAGTTCTGTGAGCGGGGTGGCTACATTATAGTACGCAATGTCCTCCGCCTCAAAGTAGTTATAGTGACGGGCCAGGGCTCCCAGCTGCGGAAACCATTTGGATTTATTCAGGTTTACCCCGAGTCGGTTGTAGGGCTGGCCGATATTGGAGAAGGGCATGAGTTCAAAATCGTCCTTCCTGATGAAGTTGTACTTGTACTCCTTAATGATGGTGAGGGTGGTATCCACCAGGGTGGTATCGCCCTGATAGGAGATGATCTTGTAATTCTCAATGGTCAGTGAATCCCTTTTTTTGGCGGCTTTTTGTTTCTCCTGCACAAGCCGTCGTTTCTCCAAAGCCAGGGAATCCCGCTCCGCAGGACGTTCCTGGGGGACTTGTCCGAATGCCGGAAAAATGACACTGAGGAATAAAAGCAGCAAAAGGCGACGCATACGGGTCCGGATTCAGTGGCAAAGGTACTTTTTTGTTTGGAATGATCGCCAAGGGAATGCCCGGTTCCCGAACAATCGGGATTTGGGCATCTGATCGGAAAATATTGACTGACTTTACTTTTTTAAGCATCTTTACAAAAAAATTGGTATGACCCGCTTTTTACTCCTTTTCTGCCTTTTGGCAGCAGGGTTTCTACGCGCCCAGATCAATCCAGATCCGCCTTCCCTCCAGGATGCCGACGGGTCAGCTCAGCTTTTTTCAAATACCCCCGGGGCCCCTGTCAACATCGACCAGGTCAGCAGGTCTGTAGAATCCTACTGGGAGGGCCGGGACCCCTTTAAAAAAGGCAGCGGATACAAGCCTTTCAAACGTTGGGAATACTATTGGAAGCATCTTGCAGATACGCGGGGGAACCTCCCATCCTCCGAAAAGATCCTCAACAGCTGGAAAAACAAACAGGACCTCACAGCCAGGACCCCCAACCCGACGGCAAACTGGAATTCGGTAGGGCCATCGAATGTAGGGGTGTATTCCGGCCGGCTTCCCGGGACGGGGCGCCTCAACGCAGTGGCCGTGGACCCGAACAACCAAAACATCTGGTATGCGGGGGCACCTGCCGGGGGCATCTGGAAATCCACCAATGCGGGCCAAAGCTGGACGAACCTGTTCGACGATTTCCTTCAGATCGGGGTATCGGGCATAGCGATCGATCCGGAGGACTCCAACACCATCTATATTACCACCGGGGATGACGATGCCGCGGATTCCTACAGCATTGGGGTCTACAAATCCACCGATGGCGGGCAGACCTGGGGTCCTACTGGCCTTACCACCTCCGGGGTCAATACCCTGATGAACGAAATTGTGATCGACCCTTCCAATTCCAGTGTCCTTTGGGTGGGTACCAGTGCAGGGCTTTATAAATCCACGGATGCCGGGGCCAACTGGGAGCTGATGCAATCCGGGTACATCTCGGATTTCAAATTAAAACCCGGGGACCCGAATACCGTCTATGCGGTGGCCAACCGACACATAGGAGGGGCCGGCAACGCCACCACCTACTACAAATCGACCAACG
>JAWWDW010000298.1:0-3450 GCA_033719735.1 Robiginitalea sp.
CTGGCTGGCATAGCGCCTGAAGGAAGTACTCCTGCCGCTGGCCCCGGCCGGCAGGCTAAGGCCCACTGTCCTGCTGCCGTGGACCTGCAATAACTCCATACTGACCACAAAGTCATCCCGGACCCAGATACCATAGGGTTCGAGGTCAATTACGGCAAGTCCGTTGCCCTTTTTCAGCGTATACAGGATGTTTTTCCCGCTTTTGTTCAGGTTCTTGCCCGGATAGGTAGACCCGGGCATGGGCTCATAAAAATTCAGGCGCAGTTTCAGGCTGTCCGAAGGGTTGTACAGGACCTCGAAAAACAACACGTTGAGTTTCCGGAGGCCTTTATCCACCCGGATCAGGGTGGCCAGTTCTCCCCCAAGGGCAGCGCTGTCTTTCCAGTAGCCGATCCCCTTTCCGCTCAATCCGGGATACCCCACTTCTTCTTCCACCTGATAGCCCGGCAGGTTCGTAAGCACGACTTCCTGGAGGGAAATGGGCTGTTGTTGCAGCCGGAATACCAGGCGGTCCTTCTGCTCCTGAAAACGGGCAAAGGGCAGGACCACCGGTTCGTAGCCCAGGGAGGAAATTCGGATCAGGTCGGTACCGGACAACCGGTTCGGAGGTAGTTCCAGGAGGAAGGAACCATCCACATCGCTCACGGTGCCGATACTGCGGCCCACAACCCCCACATTCACAAACGGGATGGGCTGGCCGGTTTCGGCATCCACAACGGACCCCGCGTACTCGGATTGGGCCTGCGCCCCCCATGTGAGCAGCAGGAACAACAGCAGCCTGATATGCCTCATATCCTCAGCGGACCCGGCTGGTTCCCGGATTGTTGAGGGTCAGCAATTCCTGCCAGGCCCCTTGGAGATACAGCCTGAAAGTGCGCACCTGTTTCTGCTGATCGCGTTCCCCGTAATTGTAGTAGGTCGTCACCTTGAGATATGTAGGGGTCAGGCTCTTGTTGCCCAGGTACTTCACATTGATCTGCCACTGGCCGGGAAGGGCCCGGTCGATGATCTGTTCTTCTGCAGCGTATCCCTTCATCTTTTCGTCCAGCAGGCGCTCCTCGTTGTCTGCATAGGTGTGTTTCCAGGTGTGGTACTGCCCTTCCGGGTTGACGTACTGCAATTCGAATTCAGCTTCCGTATCATTCCATTCCACCACCACCCGGGTGGTATTCTGCACAAAGGGGTCTGTGAGGATCTCGTCGATATCCACCCCCACATCCCGCACATGAAGGCTCAGGAGGTTGTCGCTCTCGTGCTGCATGATCTTTGAAAAATCCTCCGAGGCGACCAGGAAATTCTCATCCAGCAGGTATTTGTAGCGGAAGAACATCCGTGCGGCCTTGTCGTACTGGCGGGCATCCCGGTAGGCATTGGCCAGATCCATGTAGGACTGGCTGTACTGGGGGCGAAGGATAAAGACCTCCTTCATAAGGTCCAGGGCCTTCCGGCTCCTGCCCTGCTCCTGGTACAGGTAGGCCAGGGCCTTTAGCAACACCGCATTGTTGTCAAACCTTTTGAAATTTTCTGCAATGATCGCATCGGCAAAGCTTTCCTCCCCCAGCCGGTCGTAGAAATGCCGGTAGGCGTCCAGGAAGAAATAGGGGGAGCTCTGGTACCGGGCTTCGTAGGTATTGTAGACCTCCCGGGCCTGCTCAAAGGAGGTGGTCTTGTTTAATTCCTTCAGGTAGGTGGGCAGGTCGTTTTGTATCGCTGCCCCGCTGAGGGCATCCCCCTTGTAGAAGTTGTTCCTCAGGCGTGCCTGGTCTTTGATTTTGGGATCCTGGGGATTGCCCGTGATGGTATTTATAATGACAACCCCGCCATTCCCCAATGCTCCATAACGCGATGAATACCCTATGGAAGAAATAACGGCAATACGCTTAATCTGATTAATATCCAACCAAATGGGGGCGTCCGTAAAAATAAGACCGTCCACATCGTATACGGCTACTCTTTGATTTGAAACGGATCCGGGCCCTCTTATAATAACATCACCACCCTGCTGGCAATCCCCGGTAGTCCAAACCCCGGCAAACCGATTCCTTATCACGTTTAAAATACAAAGACCTATCGGGTTAATGTCCTTCTCGGAAAGCAACCTGACCTTGCCTGGAGCAGTATCCGCATCGAGATAGCCAAAGGCAGTCCGAATGATTCTTGGATTAATTGCATATTCTATCGCGAGGTCCTCCTGGGATTTCCGGTTGCTGCCGGTCACGGTAACCTCTGCCAGCTCCTCGACATCCGGGATCATCGCCAGGTTCAGGTAGCGGGTAACGTCCTCCACCCGTACAATGTAGTCCTTCATCCCTGTGTAGGAATATTTGAGCATATCCCCCACGGCCGCCTGGAGCTCGTATTTCCCATCGGCATCCGTAAACGTTTGGGCTTCCTTGCCCTGAACCTGGATGCGAACGTCTTGCATGGGGTTTTGCCCATCGCTGATCGTGCCTTTTACAAGGCGGGTTTCCTGGGCCTGAAGGCCCGTCATCACCAAAAATCCAAGGGAAAGGAGTATCAGTTGAATCGTTTTCATGTCAGTATTTTTTTTTAGTAAAAATGGCTGCAGGCTGCCCGCCTGCCGGGGATGTCCATTTAATTCAGGGCCACGGTGGCACCCCTTGTCAGAGTAAAGAGCCTCTGGTTCACGTCTTTCAGGGACAACTTAAAGACCTGCACCTGCTTGCGCTGGGAGCGCATTCCGTAATTGTCGTAAATGCTCACCTTCAGATAGGTCGGGGTCAGGCTCTTGTTGCCGTGGTAGCGAACGTTGATCTGCCAGGTCCCCGGCAGGGATCCATCGATCAGGAACTCCTGGGTGTTGAAGCCGATCTCCTTTTCTTTCATGATAAGCGCTTCGTTACTGGCCAGGGAGTGTTTCCAGAGGTGGTACTGCTCCTCCGGGTTGACGAACTGCAGGTCGAATTCGGCCTCCCCGTCGTTCCATTCAAAGACCAGGCGGGTCCCCTGGAAGTCTTCTTCTTCCACATAAAGCGACTCGCGGTTGGCCACGCTTACCAGGGCAGGGGTGTGTAAAGACAACAGGTTGTTGTACTCCCGGTTCAGGATAGGCACAAAGGAAACGCTGTCTACGGGGATGAGCCCTTCGTCTACCAGGTAGTCGTACCTTTTGTATTGGGCTGCGGCCTTCTCATAGCGGCCCAGGTTGCGATAGCTGTTGGCCAGGTCCATGTAGGACTGCCCGTAGTTGGGGCGCAGCCGCATGACCTGCTTATAGGCCTCATGGGCCTTTTCAGGTCGTGATTGGGCCTCATAGGTATACGCCAGGGCTTTTAGCAGCACCGGGTTTTTGTCAAACAGGTAGGAATGCCCCTCAATGATGTTATCCGCATAATCCGCATCCCTGCGAACCTCGTAAAAATGCCGGTAGGCATCCAGAAAGAAATAGGCAGAGCCGGAATACCGGGAAGCGTAGGTATCATAGACCTC
>JAWWDW010000299.1:0-3448 GCA_033719735.1 Robiginitalea sp.
ATGGGATGGGCCCTGCTTGTTTTGAGCAATGTTACAGAGCAGAAGAAAGCCGAGGAAGAACTCCTGAGGGCCCTGCGCATCGAACAGGAACTCAACGATTTGAAGTCCAGGTTTATCTCAATGGCCTCCCATGAATTCAGGACACCACTAAGTGCCATCCACTCTTCCGCCATCCTTATCGAAAAGCAAAACGAACCGGGTAAGGAGGAGAAACGACTGCGGTATCTGAAACAGATACAGAACAACGTCAGGAACCTGGTGGTCATCCTGGATGACTTCCTGTCCCTGAGCAAACTGGAGGAAGGCCGGATGGATTGTCAGCCGGAAACATTTGACCTCCTGGATCTGATCCGTTCCGTTCTGGAAGAACTGGAAAGCAACCTGAAGGTCGGCCAGCATTTTTTTGAGGATTTCGAAATCACCTCCATGAAGGTGCACCTTGACCCGAAGCTCATGCGACATATCCTGGTGAACCTCCTGTCGAATGCCATCAAGTATTCCCCGGAAAAAAGCGCTATCTTCATACATATCCGGGCCGATGAAAACTTTTTGAACATTGCCGTACAGGATGAGGGCATGGGAATTCCCAAAGAGGAACACGAACAATTGTTCAACCGGTTTTTCAGGGCGAAAAACGCAGTGAATATCCCGGGGACAGGACTCGGGTTACACATTGTAAAACACTATTCCGAGCTGATGGGGGGCTCCATAACATTCAAGAGCCGCCTGGGGAAAGGCAGTACGTTCTATCTGAAACTCCCGGTTCGCTATAATCCTGCAACATATGAGAAAGATTCTGATCATTGAGGACAACGAAGATGTTCGCGAGAATACAGCGGATCTGTTGGGATTATCAGGCTATAAGGTAGCGACAAGCCCGGAGGGGGAATCCGGTATCCGGAAAGCCCAAACCTTCAATCCCGACCTGATCATTTGTGACATCATGATGCCCGGCATGGACGGGTACCAGGTGCTGGAAACCCTTCAAAAAGACCATAAAACCGCGGGGATCCCCTTTGTTTTCCTCAGTGCCAAGGCAGACAAATCAGATGTCCGCAAAGGGATGAACCTCGGGGCAGACGACTACCTCACCAAACCCTTTGAGGAGCACGAATTGCTGGAGGCCATCACCTCCCGCCTGCGCAGGCACGACTTCCTCCAGCGCGAATTCAGCAGGGACCTCAAAGGGGTTACCGAGTTCATGGAGCAGGCTGCCGCCTACCTAAACCTCGAACACATCGAACGCAGCTACCATTCAAAAAAATATCCTCCAAAAGACTTCCTCTATATGGAAGGAGATGCTGCCCACAACCTCTATTTCATCAAAAAAGGCCTCATCAAGACCTATAAATCCACGGAAGCCGGTAAGGAACTGGTAACGGGGATCAGCAAAGCAGGGGATTTTCTCGGCTGGCTCTCCCTGCTCAATCCGGGCGGGACCTACCTGGATACCGCAACCGTAATAGAACCCTCAGAAATCTACAGCATCCCAAAGTCGGATTTTATACACCTGCTGGACAAGAGCGCGGAGGTCTCCCACAAATTCATGGGCCTGATTTCAAAAGACCTGATCGACGCCCAGGAGCAACTGGTAGACATGGCTTATTGCCCCGTAAGGCAACGCCTTGCCAGGGTCCTGTTAAAATTGCTGAAGGCAGGGTTGATTCAGGACGCCACCCATGAGGGAATCGATATCGCCCGGGAGGATCTTGCAGGCATGGTGGGCACAGCCACAGAGACCGCCATACGCACCTTGTCGGAACTCAAGGAGGAAGGGATCATCCAAATGGGGAAGGCGCGCAGGATCATTATCACGGATCCCAAAAAGCTGGAAGGGATCGCCACGTTTGGCTAGGGTAGTTTCGGAAGATCGGGGCGTATTTTTCGCCTGAGTCCCCTCAGTTGATGGAGCATCCAGTCAATAGCGAGGTTATTCAGCGCCGGCCTGACCCTTCGGATGCCTTCCCTGAGGATTTCCCCCGGGCTGTGATTGAGATCGTGCCTCAGTCGCTGCAGGTTTAGCTCGCGTTGCATCCTGAGATTTTGCAGACGGGTATCGATTTCTTCGAAAGATGAGAATTTCCGTTCCATGATCAGTCGTAATACAAATCCGAGAAGGATCGCAGGATCCTCCTTTCGATGCGGTGGCGAAGCAAATAGGCAACCACTGCGGCCAGGATGTAGAACACGCCCACATAGACAAAAGCCAGCAGGTCATCCTGCAACCATCTGCCGAGGGCCAGGGCTGCAGCCACGGAGAGAAACAGGAGTGAAAGGAAAGCCAAAACGCCCAGCGCCACTGATTTCGCAAGCGAAGTCAGCAGGCGCATGAGCGTTCGGAACATCTGTAAACGGAGGTAATCCGTACTGGATTCAACGTAATTCTGAACCTCCCCCACGGCTTTCAACAAGGGCTCTTGAAGCACTGGAGCGGCCATGTTTTTCTATTTCTGTAGTTGGGCGTTCTTCTTACGAAGGTCCTCCAGTTTGTGCTCCAGACCGGCGATGATATCATCAGCCTTATAGCTCATAGTGCTGAGGGTATCCTCCAGTCTGTGTTCAAACTCTTCTCTTTTTTCAAGGGCAGAACGGGTAAGTTCATCCTTGGCATGGGAAATACGATCTGCGAGATCCTGGCTTGTTTCCTCTACTTTCCTCTTGATCTTTTTACGGGTATTAGACCCTTTATCAGGGGCGTACAGGATTCCCATTCCAGCGCCGATTGCGGCTCCGGAGAGCAATGCCAGTAATACGGTTCCACTGTCAGTTCTCATAGCTTTTGGGTTTAAAAAATTAATAATCCTTTCACCTCCCAAAGCTATAGCCCAATGCCATAGCCCGAAATGATCTACATCATTCGCAGGGTCCATTTTGGTCGATTTTTCCCCCGGATTCCCGTTCGGCAGCTTTTTCCCATTCGAAACGGGTGGTTCCTGATGCATTGCCGATTCCCTTGATCGTGATCCAACCCAGGTCATCAACCTTTCGAATCCTGACAGTTCTTTCAGGCACCGAGGAGAGAAAACCCTGGATGATCTCCTCTTTTTTATGAGCGTCTTCGCGATATGCGTTCGTCATTACAAGGAACTTTCTCTCGATCTCTTTGCTGCTCAAAACCTCTTTCTTTGACCTCTACCTATTTGACCTTGACCTGGAACATTCTTTTGCCTTCGATGGTGCCTTCAAGGACATCATCCGCAGCTACTTTTCCGACCCCCGCCGGGGTTCCTGTAAAAATAAGGTCCCCTATTTTAAGGGTGAAGAATTGGGACACATAGGAAATGATCTCGTCAATGCCCCACAGCATGTGGGTCGAGTCCCCGTCCTGCACTAATTCTCCATTTTTCAGCAGTTGAAAACGGATCTGGCTCATGTTTAGCTCAGACTTGTTCACGAAGTTTCCGACAACGGCACTTCCGTCAAAGGCCTTTGCCTTCTCCCAGGGCAG
>JAWWDW010000300.1:0-3447 GCA_033719735.1 Robiginitalea sp.
ACTCAAGGAAAACGAATTCAGGGACCTCTACCAGGAAACCGGGAAAAGCAAGGGGACCTATGTGAAGGACCTGCAACTGGATACGGATTTTGAGCTCCTCTTCCCGGATGACTACATCAACAACGTTACCGAGCGGCTGACCCTGTATACCGAATTGAACAACCTGAAAAGCGAAACAGAGCTTCAGGAGTTCCGGAGCCACCTGGAAGACCGATTTGGCCCCCTGCCCGACCCCGCTGCGGACCTGCTTGAATCCGTGCGGCTCAAATGGATGGCCAGTGCCCTCGGCCTGGAAAAACTGGTGCTGAAAAACGGCAAATTTGTCGGGTACTTCATCGCGGACCAGGACTCGGCCTTCTACCAGTCCGAGGGGTTTGGCAAGCTCCTGCGGTACGTGCAGTCACATCCCGGGCAGGGGCGCCTGAAGGAAAAACAGACCCGAAACGGCCTGCGCCTGCTCCTGCTCATCGACGAGGTCACCTCTGTGGACCGTGCCATCTCCGCCCTTGAGCCACTGTCTTCACAAGTAGTTGAAGCGGTATCCTGACCCTTCATCTGAAGGACCCCCTGAATGGTTTGAATTGGCTATCTTTAAGGCCACTCAAACCAATTTCCGATGAAAAGATCCCTGTACCTTCTGTTTGCACTCGCCTTTTGGATGGGTACTGCCTTTGGCCAGAAAGTGGATTCCCTCTACCTGGTCCAGCATTACGACCTTGCCGAATATCACATCCCCATGCGGGACGGCGTTGAACTTTTCACCGTGGTATACACCCCAAAGGACAGGAGCACCCAATACCCGGTCCTGATGAACCGGACCTGCTACAACGCCTCCCGGAACACCGATTACCAGATCAGCGGATATCCGTCCGACTACCTGGTAAGGGATGGGTATATCCTGGTCTTCCAGGATGTGCGCGGCCGGTATATGAGCGACGGGACCTTCGACAATATGCGGCCCAACATCCCGGGCAACGACCCAAAGGACAAATACGCCATCGACGAGAGATCAGATACCTGGGACACCATTGAATGGTTGTTGAAAAACATCCCGAACAACAACGGCAAGGTGGGGATGTTCGGGATTTCCTACCCCGGTTTTTACGCGGCAGCGGCCCTGCCCGATGCACACCCTGCCCTGAAGGCCTCCTCCCCCCAGGCGCCCATTGCGGATTTTTTCTTCGATGACTTCCACCACCAGGGGGCATACCTTCAAAGTTATACGGCCGCGTTTGCCGTGTTCGGCTACCAGAAGGAAGGGCGCACCCGGGAACCCTGGTACAGGGACAAGATCGGCCGCTTCTACGACGCCCCTGCTACAGATGGCTATGACTTCCATCTGGCCCAGGGTCCGTTGAAGAACATCACGGAGAAATATCATCACGACAATTTTTTCTGGAAACAGATCATCTCCCACCCCAACTATGACGAATTCTGGCAAAATCGCAATATCCTGCCCCATTTGAAAGGAATCGACCACGCCGTGATGACGGTTGGCGGCTGGTTTGATGCAGAGGACCTTTACGGCCCGCTAAACATCTACAAAAGCATTGAAGCCGCGAACCCGAAGGCCGAGAACACCATTGTCATGGGCCCCTGGGCACACGGGGGATGGGCACGCGAACAGGGCAAAACCACCCACAACCATATCTATTTTGGGGACAGCATCTCCACCCACTTTCAACGGGAAGTGGAACGTCGTTTTTTCAACCACCACCTCAAGGGCGGGAACGAACCCGCTCTTCCGGAGGCCTATATGTTTGATACCGGTACCAAGGAGTGGAAGAGTTTCGAGAAGTGGCCCCCTGAAGAGGTCCCGCCAACCTCCATGTATTTTGGGGCCAACGGTACCCTCTCCCTGGGCACCCCCCTGGATGAAGAAGCCGCCTTCGATTACATCAGTGACCCCGCCAAGCCGGTGCCCTATACCTCACAGACGGAAGGGCTCACCTTTACCCCCCGCCGCTTTATGAGTGACGACCAGCGGCATGCCTCCCGACGTCCGGATGTCCTGACCTTTTCCACGGATCCGCTGGAGGATCCCAAAACCATTGCAGGGGAAATCATGGCCAAGCTCAAAGTCTCCATGACCGGAAGCGATGCAGACTTCATCGTCAAACTGATCGATGTCTACCCCCCGGACCATCCAAACTACGAGCACAACCCAAAGAATATCGTGATGGGCGGCTACCAGCAACTGGTGCGCTCAGAAGTATTCCGGGGTCGGTTCCGCAATGGGTTTGAAAACCCGGAACCTTTTGTGCCGGGAGAAGTCACCGATGTGAACTTCCGGCTGCAGGATGTACTGCATACCTTTAAGAAGGGGCATCGCATCATGATACAGATCCACAGCACCTGGTTCCCCTACATAGACAGGAACCCCCAGACCTTTGTGGACAATATCTACGAAGCTGAAGAATCTGACTTCACCAAAGCCATCATCCGCGTCCATGGAAGTTCTGTGATCGAGGCGGGGGGGAAGGTAGCGCGGGAGGACCCCTCCCCGGCCAGCATACAGCTCGAGGGTTTTATCAAAGGATAGGTATCCGGGGGAGCTGACCAGGCATCCTTTTTTAAAGGGATTTCAGGTCTTTGATCACCGTGAAGGCCCTGTCTACCTGATCCTCATCCACCAGGATGGTAAACTCATTCGTGGTGGAAATAACCTCATACAGGACAATCCCCTCCCAGGCGAGGCGCTGGAAAATGAAATAGTAGATGCCCGGGACCGACACATTTTCGGCAGGAAGCTTGACTGTGATGGAGGAGAGGTTCTCCGCCTTTTGGGTGAGGCGTTCCTTTTTAAAATAGTCTTCCACCAGGTTGTCCAGGCTGCTGCTGACCACGATATTCAGTTCGTTGACCCCCCGGGAAGAGGTGTAGAAAACATCCTGGCGGGGATGGACCTGCTCCAGGAGCCGCATTTGATTTTGCAGGATGGTGTCGGAAACCAGGAAGGTAAAATCGGTAAGGGAGGAACGGACCGTAATTTCCCCGATCTCCTTCAAAACCTTGACGATCCGATGGGTCGCCCGGAACTCCAGGTTATCTGAAAGGCGTTTGAGCGCCATCACCACCGCACCGCTTCGCACTTCCTTCCCCAATTGCTGCTCGATTTCCGGCTGTACCTGCCGGGCAAGGGACGTCAAATTGATAATCCCCTGTGCCAGGGCAGACTGAAGGAAGGGTTTGCGCTTGATGTACTGTTCAACCGCAGCAGAGATCGTTTTCATGGAAATTTTTAGCTAAAATAACAAATTGTTATAATTCAAACAGCGGGTCAAAAATGATAGAATGCGTCTTCCCAGTGCACCAGGGTATACCTGCCCGGGGTCCCCGTCAGCTGTATGATGTCGAACCGGACTTCCACCTCCAGTCCCCGTTCCCGTACAAAATGGTCTGCCGCCATGACCAGGCGCGCTATCTTGGTTTTTGAAACCGTATCCG
>JAWWDW010000301.1:0-3446 GCA_033719735.1 Robiginitalea sp.
AAGAAAAAGAAGGCAGGGATGCCCCGGATTACGTCATCGCCTGTGTGGGCGGGGGCAGCAATGCGGCCGGGGCCTATTATCACTACCTGGACCGGGCAGCGGTCGGGATCATCGCCGTGGAGGCAGCCGGGAGGGGCGTACACAGCGGGGAGAGCGCCGCCACCTCCGCCCTGGGCCGGACGGGTATCATCCACGGCAGCAAGACCCTGCTGATGCAGACCGACGACGGGCAGATCACCGAGCCCTACTCTATTTCGGCAGGCCTCGACTATCCCGGCATCGGCCCCATGCATGCGCACCTGTACACCTCTGGCAGGGGCGAGTTCCACTCGATCACAGATGATGAGGCCATGGAGGCAGGGAGGGAACTCGCCGCGCTGGAGGGGATCATCCCGGCCATCGAAACCTCACATGCCTTTGCCGTCCTGCGAAAACGAACATTCCGGCCTGAAGACATCCTGGTCTTTAACCTGTCCGGCCGGGGGGACAAGGACCTCGGAACCTATATCGATTATTTCGGCCTGTAAGCCTTCAACACCATGGAAAAAGGAACGACACGAACCCGCAATCGTATTGGGGAAACCCTTCAAAAAGAGGGCCCGCTGCTGTCCATCTACTTTACGGCCGGATATCCGGACCTGGAAGATACCATGCCCGTGCTTCGCGCCTTGCAGGCGAGCGGGGTGGATATGATCGAGATCGGCCTGCCCTTCAGCGATCCCCTGGCCGATGGCCCTACCATACAGGAAAGCTCCACGGCTGCCCTGAAAAACGGCATGAACACCGCCCGGCTTTTCAAACAGTTAAAAGAGGTGCGGAAAGAAATCCACCTGCCCCTGATCCTGATGGGCTATTTCAACCCGGTCCTGCAGTTCGGGGTGGAGGCCTTTTGCCAGAAGTGTGCGGAAGTGGGGATCGACGGCCTGATCCTCCCGGACCTCCCCCTGGAGATCTACGAACGGGAATACAAGGAAATCATGGACCGCTACGGGCTGCGCATGAGTTTTTTGATCACCCCACAGACCTCGGAAGAACGGATCCGGAAGATCGATGCCGCCTCGGACTCCTTTATCTACATGGTGAGTTCAGCCAGTACCACAGGGGCAAAGGAGGGATTCGGACCGGAACAGACGGCCTATTTTGAGCGCATTGGGGCCATGGGGCTCCGCAACCCCCAAATCGTCGGCTTTGGGATCAGCAATGCCGCCACTTTCCGGCAGGCGACCAAAAATGCCAAGGGTGCCATTATTGGATCTGCCTTCATCAAGCACCTGACCAAAGAAGGGCCCGGGGGAATCCCTTCCTTTATAAAAAAGATACGACCGTGAAGGACTTTATTAATGACTGGAGACTCGTGGTCTTGCTTTGCCTGACTTTAGGCCTGGCTCCTTATTATCCCGAGCCCCACCTCTGGGGGAAGATCCGATGGGTGGCAGGAGGGGCCAGGGGCATGGCCCCGATGGACTGGTTTGACCTGGTATTGCACGGGTTTCCCTGGCTGTTGCTGATCCGGCTGGTCGTGCTTAAAATACGACCGGGTCACTGACCTTTCAAAGGCACCGGGATTCCTTGTTGGATTGTGGGCAGAATTCTTTAGCTTTAGCCTTCAAACCCACCGATCCCATGCGTACGTTTATCTTCGCCCTCCTCGCCTGCTGCTGCGCCCTTGGACAGGCACAGCAGGACGCGGATTTCAAGGCCCAGGTCCGCCACACCATTGACGAACTGGTCGATTTCGTTTCCATCCCGAACGATGCCCTGAATGCTGCTGACATCAACCGGAACATCCGCTGGCTTTCCGAGAAATTCAGCCAGCGCGGCTTTAACACCTCCGTGCTTCCCACCGAGGGACAGCCCCTGTTCTTTGCCGCCCTGCCCATGAAGGCGGACAAACCCACCCT
The DNA here is from genome assembly GCA_033719735.1 of Robiginitalea sp. Lineage (GTDB taxonomy): Bacteria > Bacteroidota > Bacteroidia > Flavobacteriales > Flavobacteriaceae > Robiginitalea. The sequence goes on from JAWWDW010000301.1 coordinate 1,902, forward strand.
GCTGTTCTACATGCACTTTGACGGACAGTCTGTGGACCCTTCCAAATGGGACCAGCAGGATCCCTATAAAACCGTGCTGAAATCCCCCGATGGCAGCGGCTGGAAAGTGGAAGCTTTCGAAGACCTCAACGATGACATCCCTTTCGACTGGCGCCTCTTCGGCCGCTCCACCTCGGACGATAAAGGGCCGATTGTAATGCTGCTCAATACCATTGACCTGATCGGGAAAAACGGACAGGAACTGCCCTTCAATGTCAAGGTGATCCTGGACGGGGAAGAAGAAAAAAGCAGCAAGCCCCTGCCGGCGGCGGTCAAGCAGTACCGGGAATTGCTGGAAGCAGACTACCTGATCATTTCCGACGGGCCTGTACACGTCTCCGGGCAACCCACGGTGGTCTACGGATGCCGCGGGATCACCTCCATGACCCTGACCACCTACGGGCCCGTACGCCCGCAGCACAGTGGCCACTATGGAAACTACGCCCCGAACCCGGGCTTTCGGATGGCGGAAATCCTGGCAAGCATGAAAGACGACGACGGGCGGGTGCTCATCCCCGGGTATTACGACGGCATAGCCCTGGATGCATCCGTACAGCAGGTACTTAAGGCGGTCCCGGACGACCCGGAGCAGATCCATGCCCTGTTGCAGATCAAAACCCCGGACAAGGTCGGGGGGTATTACCAGGAAGCCCTTCAATATCCTTCTTTGAACGTCCGTGGCCTGTCCTCCGGATGGGTAGGGCCCGAAGCCCGGACCATCGTCCCGGCCACGGCCACGGCGGAACTCGACCTGCGGCTGGTGCCCGAAACCGACGGCGACCGCCTGAAGGGCCTGGTCAAAAAACACCTGGAAAGCCTGGGCTACCGGGTTACGGATACCACACCCACGGCGGAAATGCGGGCAGCCCACGACAAATGGGTTACCGTAACAGAAGGCAGCGTTACCGATGCCTTCAGGACCCCCCTGGACAACCCCTTCGGGAACCACCTGGTACAAACCCTGAATGACACCTTCGGGCAACCGGTGGTACAGGTGCGCATCATGGGGGGGACCGTACCCATCGCCCCCTTTATCAACGCCCTGGACATCCCCGCCTTCCTGCTCCCCCTGGTAAACCCGGACAACAACCAGCACAGCCCCAATGAAAACCTCCGGCTGGGGCAGATCGACTACGGGATCCGGGCGCTGTATGCACTCTTAACGACCCCTCCCAATAATTAAGACCTCTCAGGCCGAATTCCGGCTGGCGTTGATGTTCCCGTACAGGGACCGGGTCACGATTTTCTCGTAAAGCTCACGGTGGTCGGTGCCCTCCCCGATTTTCTGTAGGGCGTACTGCTGGATCACCAGCAGGGGCAACACGATGCGTTCCCGGATCTTGATGGAGTCCCGGGAGACGCGTTCGTCCTCCATCAGCACCTCGTATCCGGAGACCTCCAGCAACAACGCTTTGGAAAGTTTGTATTCCTCGTGAAGGATGTTCCAGAATTCGCCGTACTCCGGATCGTCTCTCATATAGGCGGTGAGCTCAAAATAGGATTTGG
>JAWWDW010000302.1:0-3435 GCA_033719735.1 Robiginitalea sp.
ACCCGCACGGCTGTCGATTCCACCATGTGGACGGAAAAGGATGGTATTACCACCTTGAAATTCAAAACCGGCGAGGCAGGTACCTGGGTGGCAGGGGTATCCACCCGTCCGAGGAACATTGAGTTGTCAGCCGCGGATTTTAACAGCTATCTCGAACACGATGGGGTACTGGACATGCTGGAGTGGCGCAGGGAACACGGGGCCATGGAAGAGGATGCGGTGGAGAAATACTCCAAGCACGTCAAAACCCTGTTCCAGGTAGGTGACCAAACCTCAGAAGACTGGAAGACGGTCCTGGGGTATCCCATTGAATTTGTGCCCCTGGAAAACCCTTATGACCTGCACCCGGGCCACGAACTTCGGGTACAACTTCTCTGGCAGGGGGAGCCCCTGGCAAACCAGTTGGTCTATGTGGGGTCTGTGGCTTCAGTTCATGACCACGATAACGGTCATACCCATCCCGATGCTGCGGACCATGACCATGAGGCCGGGCAAACCCACCAGCACAGTGATTCGGCACCACTCCGGACCGACGCTGAGGGAACGGTCCGGGTAAACCTGACTGCCGAAGGGACCTGGTATTTGCGGACCATCCATATGGAGCCTTCAAAGGCTCCGGGCCTTACCCACGAATCCAACTGGGCCACGCTTACCTTTGCCATAGGGCAGGGGCACAGCCATGAGCATTCAGACGAAGCGCATGACCACGAGGATGGTACGGGTATTCCTTCTTATGTATACTGGATTGGCAGCCTGCTGTTGCTGGCCGTATTGTTTTTTTGGTTCAGACGAAAGAACTAAATGAAGATGCGCCTGCGTAACTGCCTATTAGTTACCGTTTTCCTGCTAACTCCTTTTTTGGGGCTCGCGCACGGGGTCTCCTCCTCAGATCAGGAGATACTCAACAATGGTGGGTTGTGGGCCTATATCTGGGTAGGTGCCAAACACATGGTCACCGGGTATGACCACCTGTTGTTTTTGGCCGGGGTTGTTTTCTATCTAAGCGGGCTCAAAGATATTATCCGCTTCATCACGGTCTTTACCATTGGGCACAGCATTACCCTGATCGGTGCCACCTATTTGGGGGTACGGGCAGATGAACACCTGGTGGATGCCGTTATCGCCCTTAGTGTCTTTTACAAGGGTTTTGAAAACCTGGGGGGCTTTGAGAAATGGCTGCACACTTCCTCCCCGAACCTCTTATGGATGGTTTTCAGTTTTGGGTTGATTCACGGCCTGGGCCTCTCCACCCGATTGCAGTCTTTTGACATGGGTTCTTCCCAGTTCCTCCCTAAGATCATAAGTTTCAACGTGGGCGTGGAACTGGGGCAGGTTGCAGCCCTGATCCCAATCGTTTTTTTGATAACCAAATGGCAGGGGAAAGAAAGCTACAATGCGTTTTACAAGGCGGCCAACACCTATCTGGTGATTGCAGGGGTTGCCCTGTGTATCTACCAGTTGTACGGGTATTTCAGCGGGCACTAACAGGGTGGGCGTTCCCGAATTGAAGGCAGGGGGAGACCCCCACCCCCCTTCCTGTAATTTATCCCAGGGCCCTGCAACAGGCAAGCACCCGTCAATGGATCGGAAAATCTGAACCCGGGAAACTCAGGCAAGACTCAGCAGATGAAATCCCATTGGCTATATTTGGGGAAAACCAACCATCCAACCATGCCCATTGCAATTCGCGTCCTTATTTACCTCCTGCTGGGGCTTCAGGTCATTTCGGCCCTGATCGCCCTGAACACAGGGGATTTTCTTCTTAAATCCGGTTCGGCGGGGATCGGTGCCCTCGTCATTCTCATCCTTGCGTCCCGAAAACGGTTTGCAACCCCGGACCTTTGGATGGTAATTGGGGCCTTCCTCTTTTCGATCGTCGGGGATTATTTCCTTTCACACCGGAACGGGGAGCTCATGATGTTTGTGTATGGGATCCTGTTTTTCTTTGTTGCCCATGTGGGGTATTTGGCTTATTCCCTTTTCAACGGAAAAATAAACTGGCTGTTCACCGTTTTGCTATGCGCCGGCTACCTCATTTTTTTCTTCACCTCCCTGTATGACAATATTGGGGACCCCATATTGATGTGGGCTGCCCTGGCCTACCTTTTTGTGTCCTGCTTTTCCCTTGGGGCAGCCTGGGGGCTTTCCCAAATGGGATGGGTCAAGTGGGGATATGTCCTTGGGATCGGATTGATCCTGTTTTCAGACACCCTGATTGCCTTTCGGGAATTCATGGATTACGACCGGTGGGATTTCCTGATCCTGCCCACCTACTACCTGGCGCATATCGTCATCACCTGGGCCCTGTGGAGGTCCTCTCGTTCCAAGATGGCCACCGGATGAGAATCCCCAGGGGAATAATCCCTGTGGTTCCCTTTATCCGGGACCGTTGCACGCAGGGATCCTGTGAAAAACATGTACCTTTATCCTCATCCCATTCGGGTAATAGATAACCGCCTAAACCCCTTCACGGTAGTTATGAAAGTTTTAAAAGAGCTCCCTCTTTCAATCGGCATATCCCTTCGGTTGTTAAGCATCCCCTCAAAGAGGCTGAAAGTGCGAACGGGAAATGAGATTCCCGTAATCATTTCGCTTACCTCTATCCCCACCCGCCTAAAGACGCTACACCTGGTGATCCGCAATTTGATGGTTCAAAGCAAATCACCAAGGAAAATTGTCCTTTGGCTCGAGACTGACCTTGAAGATCAGGTGCCATCCAGTCTGACAAAGCTCACAGGGGAACGGTTTGAAATTCGTTTTTCAGATCGGTGTACCTCAGCCCACAGCAAGCTGATCCATACTCTGGAGGCCTATCCGGATGAGGTAATCGTTACCTGTGATGACGACTTTTTGTATCGCAGGAACTGGCTTTCTCTTCTGTATTCTGAACATCTGGAGCATCCTGACTGTATTGTTGCCCATCACACCTTACATATTAACCACGACGCATCAGGAAACCCTTTGCCATTTAAAAAGTGGAAATATCCCCCAGACGGGAGGATAAATCCCGAAGCCGTCTATCCCCTGGGGGCCTGGGGGGTGTTGTATCCTCCGCATTGCCTCTCCGAAGAGGTGAACAACCGGGAAATGTTCATGAAGATGGCACCCAAGGCGGATGACCACTGGTTTAAGGCAATGTCGCTTTTAAAAGGTACCCGGTCAATTCGGACGTCCAAAAGGCCGAAAGAACCGATTCCCGTAATAAACACTCAAAAGGTAGCCCTGAAAAAAGAGAATATAGGGGAAGGTAAAAACACGGTGCAATGGCAGGCCCTGGAAGACCATTACAATCTTTCGGACATCATCCTGAAGGGAGAAGCATAGGGGTAGCATGCTTCAATGTTGTGGTTTTATCATTGAAAGGACGGGTCGTTTCCTGATTGTTTTTTGGACTTAGCCGTAAAATCCGCTACTTTTTGGGGGATAGAACCCCCT